>JADYYY010000008.1 GCA_020853395.1 Acidobacteriota bacterium | reverse complement strand
CCGGCGCGCCGTTGACGTCGACGAACTGGCCGTTGACCGGGCCGGCCGACTGCGTGCCCCAGACGACGAGGTAGACGTTGTTGACCGAGTCGAACGCGGCGTCGAGCTTCACCAGCAGCCGGTTCTCGTTGCGCACCGTCGTCGGGCCGGCAATCTTCGTGAGATCGGCGGAGGCCGCTGCGGGCAGCAGCGCCGCCCAGGCCATCAGGATCGGGACGACACTCCGCTGCAGTCTTCGTGCGATTCGTCTTACAGTCACCGGCCACCCATTGCGTCGAAGGGCAGCCGGGTCACACTCCGATCACGTTCACGGAGCGGATGGAACTCGCGGCTGCTGGAAGTTCAACCAGAGAATTGCGCGGAGGCGCCCCGGCGCGAGAAGCGGCTCGCGGGTGACGCGCCCCAGGCGCTCATAGTATCGGCCAACGAGGCCGTCCTGTATATGGTTTGTCCCACTCGAGACGCTTTCTGGGTAGCCCGACGGCACTTGTCGCAGGAAATGGCCGGGGGCCCAGTCCGAGTCTGCCGGTAGCCGGGCCAACAAGGGGTCGGTCAGGCCGTACGGGTCTATCAGATGGACCCTCGGGCCGGCGAAGTACCCCGCGAAGCCGACCCACTTGAAGACCTGGACGTTCTCACCGCGCTCCCGTGCGTCCAGGACGCGCCTTGGCCACGGATGCCGGTCAGCCTCCTCGCGGAGCCCATGCAGCAGGAGGCCGGTCGTGGGGTAGTAGAACTGCCGTTCGTCGGTGACACGCCAGGACGTGCGGCCGTCACCGCCCCGGCCTGGCGGTCCCCAGATTGCCGGCGCCGGCGCAGCGAACAGGAGGCTCAGCGTCGCGAGGCCGGCGACCCCGCCCGCTTTCAGCGAGATGCCTGGCCCTGTTCTCGCCAGGAACACGGCCGACAACCACACCGCCGGTGCGAGCAGCCGGCCGCTCATGAAGTCGCCCCCGACCCAGACGACGTACGAGGTCCAGAGGCCGATGGCGGCGACGACCTCCCAGCGGCGACGCACGATCCCCCAGGCGATCGCGCCGAGCACGAACGCCGCGCCTACCGGATCCATGAACGCGAAGTCCGCGAGATAGCGGCCGCCCTGCTGGATCAACTCCGCCCTGGGCACGCCGTGGCCGAGCTTGGCGTAGGCCGTGTTCGGGAACGGCACGCCGTAGTACACGACGGAGAACGCCGCCCACAGAGCCGCCGGCAGGGCCGCCGCCGTGAGCGTTCGGCGAGCCGCGCGTCCGCCCTTCGCAAGGGACCGGGCGAGCAGCGGCAGCGCGAGCAGGCCGGCGTCGAGCCTGGTGACCAGCACGAGACCCGCGAACCAGCCGGCCGTCGCGGCCGGCCTGGACTCCTCCCGCATCGCCAGCGCCATCGCCGCGGCGAGCAGCACGAAGAGCAGCGACTCCTCGAGCCCCGACGTGGAGTACTCGACGAACGACTTCGACCCGGCCAGCGCGATCAGGACGGCGAGCGTCGCGCCTGCGCGCGCGCGGCCAATCCGGGCCAGCATGGCGACGGCGGCGATCGACGCCGCGATCGACGTGCCGAGCAGCGTGAGGCGCGCGCTGCCGGTGATGGCGTAACCGGGCACGAGCGCCCACATCCACAGCGGGTGCGTGTAGGTCTGGACCCGTTCGTCGACGTTCCACCGCAGCCCCAGCCCGTGGACGAAGTTGTCCACCGTCCTGATCGTGATGTACGCGTCGTCGCACAGCCAGGCGGCTCGAACGATCACGACGAGCAACGCCGCGGATGCTGCGGCCAGCAGCACGGCGCTTCCGCGGCGCGAGCAGATGGAGATCATTCGAGCAGCAGCGCGGCGATCGACCGCCATCGCGCCGCCGTCCACACGCTGCCGCGCGTCACGATCGCGACGCGGTCGTAGAGCGCGTGGATGCCAGGGTCGGCGATGACGTTCGTGTGCTGGCGGATCGTGTCGACGTAGCCGGCCGGCACGTCGCGCGTGAAGTGGCCGATGCGCCACGGCGTCCGGGCCGGCAGCCGCGCGAGCAACGGGTCGCAGAGCGCGTTGCGATCGATGACGTGCACGCCGGGGCCGGCATGATAGCCGAACAGGCCGACGTTGCCGGCGACCGCCACGTTGGCTCCGGCGTTGCGCAGCCGCGCCGCCTTCCCGGCTTGCACCCAGGGATGATGGTCCAGGCCGGCGCCACGCAACTGCGCGCCGAGCCCCAGCGTCTGGAAGTAGAAGCGGCGCTCGTCCACGACGCCGTCCACGTCCATGACGTCGGGGTCTCCCTGGCCGAATCGCGGGCCGCTCGAGAGCGGCGCCGTCCGCGCGCCCGCGAGCCCGGTGGCGACGATGAGCGCCGCCAGGGCCGCGGGGACGAGCCACGCGGGCCTTCGCCGCCGGTTGGTTCCCACGGGCGGAAGGCCGATCGCGGCGAGCAGCGACCAGCACAGCAGCGGCGTGAGGAATCGGCCGCTCATGAAGTCGCCGCCGACGCGGACCAGATACCCGGCATACAGGAGGCTCCCGGCAGCGAACGCGGCTCCGCCGCGGCGGCGAGCCATCACGACCAGCGCGGCGCCCACGATCGCCGCCACCGTGACGGGATCGATCACGAACGTCGCCCACCAGTACCGCCCGCCCTGCCGGACGAGATCGATCGCCGGGATTCCGGTTGCGACCTTGGCGAGCGCCGTGTTGGGCACGGGCGTCCCGTAGTAGACGACGGCGAAGGCCTCCCATGCGAGCAACGGCGACAGGCCCAGCGCCAGCGGACGCCACGTCGTGCGAAGGCTGGTTGACGCGATCCAGATGAGCAGCGGGCCGATCAGGAGCAAGAGGTCGAGCCGGCACAGCACGACGACCGACGACGCCAGCGCGACGAGCCAGGGCCGGTGCCTTCCGCCGTTGCGCCAGGCCAGGAACGTCGCGAGCAACGCCGCGTGCGAGAGAGGGTTCTCGAGCCCGCTCGTGGAGAAGTCGGTCATCGCCTTCGAGCTGATCAGCACGGCCGCCGCAACGGCTGCGCGCCCGGTGGCCGTCGCCACGTATCGCAGCAGCACGAACACGGTGGCGAGCGAGAGCGCGGCTTGCACGGCCAGGGTCGTGAAGTACGGCTCGCGCGTGATCGCGTAGAACGGCAGCAGGACGAGCAGCCAGGCCGGGTGCGTGTAGGTCTGGACCCGCTCCGCGATGTTCCAGCGGAGCCCGAACCCGTTCACGGCGTTGTCGATCGTCCGGAGCGTGATGAAGGCGTCGTCGCTCACCCACGCCGTGCGCCAGAGAATCCAGGCGAAGAGCGCGGTCGACGCCACGGCGACCAGGACGAGCGGCGCGGCGGCAGGAACGCCCGGCGGCTCGCGGCCGGCAGTCGAGCGCGAATCGGCTGTCACGGCCGCGTTCGCATCAATCGCCGAGCGTCTGCAGCACGGCGTTGACGGCCGCGAGCCGGACGCCGGGATTCGCATCCCCGACGCGCGCGTACACGGCACGTTCGAGTCCCATGCCGAGCTGGCCCGCGGCGCGCAGCGCCGAGATCCTCACGTCGCTCGACGGATCGTCCATGAGCGTGCGCACCGTGTGCTTCGCCAGGTCCGGCTGAGCGCGCGCGAGCATGACGGCGAGCCGGCCACGGGTTTCCGGCGTCGAGGTCTCGAGCAGGCGCGCGGGATCGGGACCGTACGGGCTGCCCGCGAGGGCGAGTGCGACGCCCGCGTCCACCGCGCGCCGGCCGCTCACTTCCGATCTGAGCTGCTGCACGTCGGCGGCTGCCGCGGGATCGCCATGCCGCGCGAGCGCGATCTTCAGCGCGATCTGGATCTCGTACGGTTGCGGCGTCCGCAGGAGCTGGCGGAGCAGGCTCGTCGTCTCGCTGTCCGGGAAGTCGCCGAGCGCGGCGGCGGCCGCGGCGCGAGACGACATGTACTCGTCCCGCTCGAAGACCGGCCGCAGGAGATCGAGCCGCTCGGCGGTCGTGAGACGCGTGAAGCGCGTGACGATCTCGACGCGAAGCGCGCCCGGGAGCTGCTCGGCGTAGGTGGGGAAGAACTGCGGCCACGGCCGCAGCCCCGCGTGCGCGAGCCGGTAGACCGCGACGGCTTGCGCCGCGACGTCCGGCGTGCCCCAGATCGCATCGAGCAGCGGCTGACATCGGTCGGCCGCACGATCGGCGCGCATGGCGATGCCGCAGGCCTCGGTCCGCACGTCCTCGGCGAGCGTGGGTTGAGTGAGCGGCACGCTCGCCGCGACCGCGAGCATCCGCAGCAGCGGCGGTTCGTCCTGCTTCGTCTGCTCCAGCAGCTCGTCGTAAGCGGCGATGCCGCGCGAGACGTCGCCCGTGGCCGCCGCCAGCAGCACGCCGGCGCGCGACCGATCGGCCGAGCGCGGCAGCTCGCTCCAGCGTGTCCAGGCTTCGGCGGCTTTGCCAGCCTCCGCCAGGGTCAGGAGCGCGGACGCCGTGTCACCGGCAGGCCCCTGTGGGGCCGACAGCAGCGCGGACAGAAGGAGTGGAGCGAGAAGAGCGATCATGAGGTCGACCTCGGTCGGAGCGATCCGTTCGTCATCACGGATGGGCGGCCGCTGCCCGCGGCGCGAACAGCGCGAACACCATCGCCGGCGCCAAGAGCGGGAGGAGCGGCGTGAAGATGCGCGTTTCGATGATGCTCGAGAACAGCAGCGCCACCACCGTGAACGCCGGCGCCACGACGGCGGTGCTCATGCGGAGCACACGCGGCAGCGTCGGCCACGTGCTCGCGGCCGCCGCGATCAGCGGCAGCGCCAGCACGACGACGAACCACGCGTACGCGCGATAGTACGGATCCCAGTTGGCGGGCAGCAACGCGAGGAACTCGAGGTTCCGGCGCCACTGCCAGGGATCGTAGGTCTCGACGCCGAGCGTCAGGCGCAGGCCGGCATGGATCGAAAGCCACAGCAGTCCGAGACCGACCGTCAGCCGCAGTCGGCGCCGATCGAAGGGACCGGCCATCCAGAAGAGTACTACCAGGAACGCGGACGTTTCGCGATTGAGCGCGTTCGCGACGAGGACGGCGGCGAAGAGCGCCGTCGCACCACGAGCGATGCACGCCGTGCCCCACGTGAAGAGGAACAGCTCCATCAGGTGGTCGGGATGCGCCCAACTGTTCGTGAACGTCAGCGGAAGCAGGGCCGTCGTCAGCAGCACGCCGGCGACGGACGGGCCGCGGTCGAACCAGGTCGACAGATACCAGTGCGTCGCCCCGAGCGCGGCGAAGATCGTGAGCCATCGGAAGAGCACCCACGTGCTGCGGCGATCGAACCCGGTCAACGCCGCGAGCCCCTCGTACGCGTACGGCGCGAGCACGCGATAGCGGCCTGGCGCCGGCTCGGTGCCGGCGACGACGCCCGGCGTGTACTCCGCGAACCCGCGCTCCGGGTTGGCGCGGACGTGGTAGTCGACGTGGCCGATGGCGGTGGCGACGGTCGCGTAGAGGAGCAGGATCAGCACGGACTGCCGATCGGCCGCGGCGATCAACCGGCGGATCACGCGCCGGATCCTATCAGCACGTCGATCAGGGGCGCGCCGGCTGCGGCGCCGACGGCGCCTGCGGCATCGGCGTCGGCAGGCCGGGCGCCGGCGTTGCCGGCGCGCCGCCTCGCGATGGGCCGATCGGCACGATCACGGCCGGCACCGACACGCCCGCCGGGCGCGACGCCGCCGCGGGCGGTTCGGTGGCCGGCGGTTCCATCTCGGACGGCCGCGGCGGCAGCCCGGGCTGCACCGGCGGGATCTCGTCGTCGGGCGAGCCCGGCGTCGGGATGATGGGCGCCGGCCGCACGACCGGCGTGAACGGCGGCGGCGCGCCGACGGCCGACGTCTGGCTGGAGGCCACGATGTAGATCGTCTCGAACTGCGAGACGCCGGCATGGCCGGCGCGGCGCGGCGTCAACGCGTAGCCGGTCGCCTGGCGCAGCAACGCTTCGAGGACCCGGGCCTGGGGCACGTGGACGAACTCGAGCGGCACGGGGACGATCGCCGGCGAGAGGCGGTCGCCGTTGACGACATGGCAGCCGCAGAGCCGCCGCCACTCCGCGATGATGTCGCGGACGCTGACGCCGTTGGCCGCGAGCGTCACGGTGCCGTCAGCGGCGAACTCGAGCGCCAGCTTCCGCTCTTGCGCGTTCGCCCCGGTGGCCGCGAGCACGGCCGTCGCCACGAGCAGACCGCGAATGACGGTTCCGACGCGCCCGTTCCTCCGACGCGCTGTCCGGCCGAACGTCCGACGAATCACCCTGCTGATCATGGAGCGCCCCCACTCAGACGAGCCGCGTGATCCAGAGCGGCGAGTCCTTCTTCGGCAGATCGCACGAGCGGCAGATCTCGGGGCCGCCGCTTTCGAGATGCTGCCGCCTGACCTCGCGATACACGGGCGAATTCCAGACGTCCGCGATCGACTGCGTGCGCAGGTCCCCGAGCACGTGCCGGCCGTCGAAGTCGGCGCAGCAGAGCGAGACGCGCCCGTCCCAGAGGACGGTGAACGTCTGCCAGAGGCGGTAGCAGGGGAACCGCACGTCCGAGCGCGTGTGCAGCGTGCCGGCCCAGTTGTGCAGGTCGGTGATGTGGATCTTGTCGGCGATCCGGCTCCACTCCTGGATGAACGCCGATTCGTCGGCCGAGTTCCCCTGCCGGACGAACGAGAGGATCAGCCGGGGCCGCGTCTTGCCGAGCTCGGTCCGCAGCCGCGCCAGCGTCTGGATGTTGCCGATCACCGCGTCGTACTTGAGGTGGACCCGTGTGCGCTCGAACGTCTCCTTGCCCGCCGCGTCCACGCTGATGTTGATCGCGTCGAGGCCCGCGTCGATCATCGCGCGCGCGATGTCCTCGGTGATGAGCGATCCGTTGCTGATCATCCCGACTTCCGGGATCCCGCGGTCCTTCGCGTACCGCACCTTCGCGACGAGCTGTTTGTCGAGGAACGGCTCGCCGTAGTTGTGGACGCGCACGTGCGTGATGCCCAGAGCGGCGCACTCGTCGACGACCTTCTCGAAGAGGTCCATCTTCATGACGCCCTGCCGCCGCTCCATCTCGTCGCGCGGGCAGAAGACGCACTTGGCGTTGCAGAGGTTCGTGCTCTCGATCTGGACGATGTCCGGCAGCCGGGGCGCGCGGTCGCGGCCGGTCGCGAGCAGCAGCCGGCGGACGGGCTTGGCGTTCGCGCTCAGGAGCCGCTCCGCCCCGCGCCGCACGGACTTCGACAAGGCGGACACCTGCTGATTATCCCCGATGGGCCGGCTCGAGCGTCGCGTGCGCGTGCTCGATCACGCGCGCGAGAATGGTCTCGAGGTCGGTGGCCGGCCGGTACCCGACGAGCGCCTGGATCCGGCCGAGATCGGGCACGCGGCGGGGCATGTCCTCGAAGCCCGCGTCGTAGGCCTCGTCGTACGGCACGAACACGATCTCGGACGCGCTCCGCGTCATCGCCTTCACGCGCCGGGCCAGGTCGAGGATCGAGACCTCCTCCGTGTTGCCCACGTTGAACACCTGGCCCACCGCGCGCGGCGCCATCGCCAGACGGACGATGCCGTCCACGACGTCGCCGACGTAGGCGAAGGATCGCGTCTGCCGGCCGTCGCCGTAAACGGTGATCGGCGCGCCGCCGAGCGCCTGCCGCACGAACGTCGGGATGACCATCCCGTAGCGGCCCGTCTGCCGCGGGCCGACCGTGTTGAACAGCCGAACCACGATCACCGGCAGCTTCCGCTCCCGGTAGTACGCGAGCGCGAGGAACTCGTCGATCGCCTTGCTGCAGGCATAGGCCCAGCGGTGCTTCGGCGTCGGCCCCATGACGAGATCGGCGTCCTCGTGAAACGGCACCGCCGTGCTCTTGCCGTACACCTCGGACGTGGAGAAGACGACGACGAGCTTGCCTTTCTTGCTCGCGTGCTTCAGCACGACCTCGGTGCCGTGCACGTTCGTCTCGATCGTGCGGACGGGCGCGTCGACGATCAGCTTCACGCCGACGGCCGCCGCGAGGTGGAAGACGACGTCCGCTGCGTCGATGAGCTCGGCGGTCAGCGGCTCGTTCATGATCGAGTCGATGACGTAGGTGAACCCCGCGCGCCCCTTCAGATGGGCGATGTTGGCCATCGAGCCGGTGGACAGGTCGTCGATCACGGCGACGTGGTGGCCCTGCGCGAGCAGGACGTCGGCCAGATAGGAGCCGATGAAGCCGGCGCCGCCGGTGAGCAGTGCGTTCATACGATCTGCGGAACCTCTCGCGTGTCGTTCGGGTGGCGTCGGCTGTTCAGGAGCGCCAGGATCGCGTCCGCGGCCCGCGCCGCGGCGCGCCCGCCGGGGCGCATCGCGTAGCGATCGACGAAGGCGGCGGCCCGCTGACGCAGGCCCTCACGGACGCGTCGATCATACAGCACCCGTTCGAGGACCGGCCCGATCTCGGCGTCCGCCGCGCCCGCCATCACGCCGGCCTCGACGAACGGCGTGAGGTTGCTCGGCGCGCCGATCACCAGCGCCGGAAGGCCGAGCACCATGGCGTCGATCGCGACCGTCGAGTTCATGGTGACGAGCACGTCGGCCGCCGCCAGCATCGCCGCCAGGTCGGCGTCCGGCCCCGCGATTGCGGCGTTCGCGATTCCGTCGACGAACGGACGGTAGACGTCGGGCGTCTCGGCCGGATGCGGCTTGATCACCAGTCGAACGGCCGGCAGCGATGCCACGGCCGACACGAGCGCCGGAAGCGATGGCTGCACCTCCGAAAACTTCGCGGCCAGCACCGCCAACCCCGTGTCCGCCGTGGCGCCGAACGTCGTTCGGATCGCTCGGCGCGCCTCCTCGGTGACCGACGCGATGCGCGGCGCCATCGCATCGAGCCGCGCGCTGCCGGTGACGACCACGGCATCGCTCGGGAAGCCGCCCGCTTCGTGCAGATGCTCGGCCGCGTACCGATCGAACACCAGCGTGCGATCGGGCGCCGGCACACCTCGATCGGATCCGGCCGGCGCCCACTCGTCCGGCTCGTGCAGGTAGTTGAGCCAGTGGTGATAGATGAAGCCGTGCTGGATGCCCACCGACGGCACGCCGCGCCGGCGGGCTTCGAGGACGAGGGCGCGGCCCCAGCCGCCCGCTTCGGCGTACGTGAGCACGAGCCCAGGCTCGAGCGTCTCCACCGCCGCGCCGGCCTCGTCCATCGCGCGCGCGGCCCATGGCCATTGCAGCAGCGCGGTGTGCTGCAGCTCGGTCTCGAGCACCGGCCAGAGATCGCACCCGCGGAACTCGGCCGCCGCACGAATGCCGTCCCCACGGGTCAGCGCGGCCGCCATCTCGTGCCGTCGCTGCCAGAGCGCGATCGATCCGGCGATGGCGCGGCCGGGTGCGAGCGTCTCGATCGGCAGCAGGCGATCGTCGGCGCCGCGGCCGAGCAGCGGATCCCACCAGCGCCGCGCGCGGAAGTTTCGACGCGGGCCGACGCCGACATGGGCCACGTGGCCCGGCCCGAGCCGGCTCGTCAGCTCCGCCAGCACGGGGCCGATGTACGCCTCCTGTGCCGGGCCGGCCGCGCCGGCCGGCGGGCGCCAGAACGCCGTGTGGACGAAGGCGGCGATCTCCGGCCGCGGCCCTCGCCGGCGCACCGCCGATCGCAAGCGCGAGAGGCGCGCCGCCCAGGCCGTGAGCACGCTGAACGAACGTGCGCTGCGTTCCCGCGCGCGCCGTCCCGTGACCTTCACGGGCACGCCTCGAGCACGCGCGACGGCGCGCGCCGCATCGCGAACGACTCGGCTGGACGTCTCGACCGTGATCGACGCCGGCGCGAAGTCGGCGATCGCGGCGTCGAGCGCGATCACGGCGCCGGCCGCGCGCTCGAGGTGCCGCATCTTGTGCAGGTACAGCTCCGTGAACCACCAGAGCGAGTCGCCGCGGTACGTGAAGCGCTCGCGCATCGTCGCGGCGTCGAACGGCACGTGCCGCAGGCGCTTGATCCAGCGTCGAGCCTCGTCGCGCGCGACCACGCGGCGCGCCGGCGTCAGCAGCGCGTCGAGCGACGTCGTCACCGAGGCGCCGGTCGGGCCCACGCAGGAGATCGTCGTCGACATCCGCGAGCTACGGGGCGGCGTTGACCGCGCGCGGGGAGCGCTCGTCGAGGATCGCCAGCGCGGCGTCGACCACGCTGTCGATCGAGATCGCGTCCATGCAGTCCGGCACGTGGCCGCGGCAGCGCTCGGGCGGCCGCCGCACGCGGCCGCACGGACTGCACGGCAGATCCACGCGCACGATGCGATGCCCCGAGCCGATCGGCCCATACCGGGCCGGGTTCGACGGCCCGAAGAGCGCGACGACGGGCGTGCCAACGGCGGCCGCGAGGTGCATCGGCCCGGTGTCGCCGGTGACGAGCACGTCGAGCGCGCGGACGAGCGCCATCAACTCCAGCAGGTCGAGACATCCGCACAGATCGATCGCCGGCACGTCGCCGAGCTGGCGGATGACCGCGTCGACGAGCGGCCGGTCGGCGGCCGTGCCGGTGAGCACGATGGTCGCGCCGCGCTGCCGCGAGATCGCGCGCGCCGTTGCGGCGAATCGATCGAGGTGCCACTGCTTCGATTCGCGGCCGCCGCTGGCGTGCACGCCGACGAGCGGCCCGCGCGCCGCCGCCAGCCGCTCACGCACGTTGCGCGCCGCCTCCTCCGGCACGCCGAGCCGAAGCGACGCCGATCGGAGCGGCGCCGCGATGTTCGCCGCCCTGGCCGCTCGTGCGATGAGCCGCCCGGCGTTCGTGGCGACGTGAGCCGCGGCGTCGTACGGCGCCGCATCGGTCAGGAGCGCTCCGCCGCCGCCGCTGTCGTATCCGACGCGCACGGGCGCGCCCGTCATCCAGGCCAGGATGTTGCTGCGGATATCGGGCTCGAAGTTCACGACGAGGTCGTAGTCACCCCAGGCCCGCGCTTTCCGGACCAGGGCCGGCCAGCCGTCGCCGCGGCCGTCTCGCGCCAGCCAGGGCACGTCGGCGACGACGACGCGCGCGATGCCTGGAATGCGCGCGGCGATCGCGGCGTTCCAACTGCCCACCGCAAGGTCGATCTCGGCCGGCGCCCACGCCGCCTGCGCGTGCGCGATCGCGTCACCGGCCATCAGCAGATCGCCGATCCGCTCGAGCCGCATGAGCAGCACGCGGCGAATGGCGCGGCCGGCGCGGCGCGGCATCCAGGACAACGGCGCCAGGCACACGTCGGCGGCGCGAACGATCCAACGCTCGCGCGGGTCGTAGATCTGAAGGGGCGAGGTCATGCGCCGCGCAGCCAGTACGCGATCAAGCGGAACGGCACGACGAACCGCGCGAGCCACATGTCGAACCCGCCCCCGGGGTACGGGGCGATCGCGGAGAGCCCTTTCATGAACAGCTCGTACTGTAGCAGCAGGAGCGCGTTGAGCGCCGTCAGGACGACGAGCACGGCGTATCTGGCCAGCGGCGTCCGGCCTGCCTCGGGACGCCGGATCCACGTGGCCGTGCCCAGCACGAACAGCGGGAACAGCGAGAGGAAGCGCCGCGCGCCGTACGCCTCGCCGGCCCACCAGTCCGCGACGGCCGCGTTGACGTACCACGACGCCGCGAGCACCGCGCCGATGGGCAGGCCGACGCCGGGCGTACGCCGGACGAACGTGGCGAGACCGGCGAGCGCGACGACGAGCACCGGCGCCCAGGTGAACAGGCCGTGACTCGTCGAGAACAGCACGTCGATCGGATGCGGCGACGTCCATCGCATGAACGACGGCCCCTGCGGCACCGCCAGCGCCCGGCCGTACAGCACGCGCCAGATCAGCATCTGCGGGGCGAAGACGATCAGCCAGGCTCCCGCCGTGGCGGCCAACGCGACGATCCGCTGCCGCCACGACGTCCGCCATCGCACGACGTCGAGGATCGGCACGAGAAGAAAGACGACGTCCTGCCATCGCATCAACGTCGAGACGCCGGCGAGCGCTCCGAGCGCCGCGAACAGCCGTACGCCGGGCGCGTGCCGGCGCGCGAGCCACGTTCCGAAGAAGACGGCCGACGTCAGCATCGACGCGGCGTGCGAGTACGCGGGTGAGACGAGCGAGTAGTAGGTCGCGTGAGATCCGAACCAGATCGCCGCCAATCCCACGGCCGCGCTCGCCTCGCCGGCGAACCGCCGCGCCATCCGCCACGAGAGCCACGCCGCCGCGGTCGCCGCGGCGACGCCGCTGATGCCGGGTGCGAGCTGCAGCGCGAACTCGTAGCCATCCGGCGCCGACGACGTGAGCCCGGCGGCATGGGCCGCGAGCGCCGCCAGCGCGAACAGCACGTAGAGCGGCATCCAGAGCAGCGCCGGGCCGACCGGCATGTAGTTGCGGACGTGCCCGGTCGTCGTCCGCTGCGAGTAGATCCAGTCGGTCTCCGGCGTCTCGGCATCGAGGCCGTAGATGCGGACGTATTCGTCGTGGAAGTCGAGATCGCGATCGAACACGAGCGAACGAAGCTGCACGAACATGTGCGTCGCGTCGCCGAACACCGCCCGGCCGTCGTGCCGATGGGAAGCCGTGAGCGCGCCGATGTACGTCACGAGCATCAGCGCTCCGGCAGCGAGGATCAGTCGTGAGGCGCGGCGGCTGATCCAGGCCTCCAGCCGCTCGACGCGAAGACGCCAGCGTCCGCGTCCAGCCATCACCGCACGAGAGGGATGGCGACGACGGCCAGGCCGGGTGCGGACCTGGCGCCGATGGCCGCGGGAGTCGTCACGGTAGGGGTGCGCGCCGCGCCTGCGGCCGCCACTCGGTGACCGCGCGCGCCACGGCGTCGGCATCGTCGTCGGACAGTTGCGGGTGCAGCGGCAGCGAGCAGACCTCGGTGGCGACGCGCGCCGCCACGGGACACGCGCTCGGCCGGCAGGGCTCGAACGCCGGCTGATCCGGAAGCGCGTGCGGGTAATGGACGAGCGTGCCGATGCCGCGTTCGGCGAGGTGCGCCATCAGCCCGTCGCGATCCGCGGTGAGGACGGGAAACAGGTGATAGACGTGGCCGGCATCGCACTCCGGCGGCACGCGCACGGCCGAGCCGGCCAGCGCGCGCCGATACCGGGCCGCGAGCGCGCGGCGGCGGGCCGTGCGGCGTGGGAGATCGGGCAGCCGCGCGCGGAGCACGGCGGCCTGCAGTTCGTCGAGACGGCTGTTGACGCCGAATTCCACGTGACGGTAGCGCTCCGCCTGGCCGCCATTGCGCAGGCGCCGCAGCCGCTCGGCCACGGTCGCGTCGTCGGTGACGATCGCGCCGCCGTCGCCAATCGCCGCCAGGTTCTTCGTCGGGTAGAAGCTGAACGCGCCGCCGGCGCCGAAGCTGCCGACGGGCCGGCCGCCGGACGTGGCGAGGTGCGCCTGACAGGCGTCTTCGACGATCGCGAGGTGATGTCGGGCGGCGATCGCCGTCAGGCGCGTCATGTCGGCCGGCTGTCCGTACAGGTGCACGGGCATGATCGCGGCGGTCCGGGGCGTGATGGCCGCGTCGACCGCCGACGGATCGAGCGTGAGCCGCTCGGCGTCGATATCGGCGAACACCGGCGTCGCGCCGGCCATCATCACGGCGAGCGCGCTGAACGCCGCCGACAGCGGCGCCGTGATCACCTCCTGCCCCGGTCCGATGCCGAGTGCCCGCAGCAGCAACGCCAGCGCGTCGGTGCCGTTGCCGACGCCCACGGCATGCCGCGCGCCCGAGACGGCCGCGAACTCCTGCTCGAAGGCCTCGAGCTCCGGCCCGAGCACGAACCACCCGCGCGCCAGCACGCGATCGATCGCCTCGCGCACGTCGCGGGCGTCGGGGCCCGGACCGAGCGACAGGAATGGCACCCGAAGGCTCATGCGGCGGACTGGTCGTCCGAGGAGACGTACTGATCGAAATGCGCGCGGTAGAAAGCGAGCGTGCGATCGAAGCCCGTCGACAGATCCACCGCGGGCGACCAGCCCGTCGCCGTCGAGAACTTCGACGAGTCCGAATAGAACGAGCCGATGTCGATGCGCCGCTTGTCTTCCGGCCAGGGGACGAAGCGCACGCGCCCGGTGCCCGCGCGATCGATCAGCAGACGCACGAGATCGCGGTGCGCAATCGGCTGCAGCCCGCCGACGTTGAACACGTCGCCGTTGCAGTCGTCGCAGTGCCCGGCCCGCAGGAACGCGTCGCAGACGTCGTCGACGTACACGAAGTCGCGCACCTGGGAGCCGTCGCCGTACACCTGAATCTCCCGGTCCTCGATCGCCAGGCGGATGAACCACCCGATGAAGCCCTGGCGATTGTGCCGGATGAGCTGCCGCGGGCCGTAGACGTTGGTCAGCCGCAGCGAGCAGGCGCGGACGCCGAAGACGTCGTTGTAGACGATGTGGTAGTTCTCGCCCGCGGCCTTGTTGATCCCGTTCACGTCGGTCGGTCGAACGAGATGCGTCTCGTCCACCGGCAGGCGGGCCGGCTTGCCGTAGATCTGCCGCGTGCCGGCGAACACGACCTTCGTCTCCGGATTGTGCTGCCGGCACGCCTCGAGCAGCGTGAGCTGGCTGCGGCAGTTGATGTCCAGGTCCGTGTGCGGATCCCGCATGCTGTCGATGTGGCTGACCTGGCCGGCGAGATTGAAGATCACGTCGCGGCCGCGCACGAGATAGTTCATCGTCGTGCCCTGTCGGATGTCGGCGATGTTGACCCGCAGCCGATCGTCGACGCCGGTGAGATTGAAGAGGTTCCCGCCGTAGTCTGGCAGGAGCGAATCGACGACGAGCACGTCGGCACCGAGCGCGACGAGACTGCGCGCCAGATTCGACCCGATGAATCCCAGGCCCCCCGTGATCAGCACGCGCCGTCCGCGATAGAACTCGCGGTAGTCCTCACTCATGACTGCGTTGCGACGGACGCATGAGGGGGACACACTAGCACTCCGTCAGAGGCACCGACAAGGGCAGGCGCGATCGCTCGAACCGTGCGGATCGGCCGCGTGCGACGCGTCAGACCGTCCGCTGGGAACGGAACGCCGCGGCCCGCTCGTAGGCGGCCTCGAGCCGCTCGGCGACGTGCGGCCAGCCGAACCGGCTCGCCACGTCTTCCCGTGCGGCGGCGCCGATCGCCCGCGCGATCTCGGGCTGGTCGAGCAGGTGGCGGAGCGCGTCGCGGAGCGCCGCCGGATCGCGCTCGGGCACGAGCAGGCCGGTGCGGCCCGGCCGGATGAGCTGGCCGAGGCCGCCCGCCGTCGTCGCGACGACCGGCGTCGCCGACGCGAGCGCTTCCAGCGCGAAGTTCGGCAGGCCGTCGACGTTGCCCGCGTCGTCGCGCACCGACGGGACGGCAATCGCGTCGGCGGCCGCCGAGAGCCGCGCGATCTCGTCCTGGCGGCGGTTGCCGACGAGGACGATCGCGCGGCCGGCGGGCGCCGCGCGCCGGCGAAGCTCGTCGCGCAGATCGCCGTCGCCCGCGATGATCAGCCGTACGTCGGCGCCCTCGGCCGCGAGACCGGCAACGGCGTCGATGAGGTACTCGAATCCCTTCTTCCTGACGAGCCGTCCTGCGGAGAACACGAGGCGCGCCGTGCCGGCGCCGAGCTCGCCGCGTACGGCGGCGCGCACGGCCGGGTCCGGCGCGAACCGTGTCGTGTCCACGCCGTACGGCAGCGTCTCGATGCGATCGGGCGCCGCCCCCAGCGCGATCGCGCGGTCGCGCAGGTCGTCGCTGCACGCCGTGACCCACCCCGCGCGGCGGAACGCGAACGCCGCCGCGCGCTTCGGACCCCAGTGGCGCTCCGCCACGTACACGTCGGAGCCGTGCAGGCTGACCACGACCGGCCGGTTTCCGGCGGCGAGCGCCGCCGTCACGCCGCCGGGCACGACCCAGTGGCCGTGCAGCACGGTGGCGCCGTGCCGCGCGGCGATGCGCCGCGCCGTCAGCCATCCGGCCGCAAGCGCCGCGGGGGCGGCGAGCCACGCCGCGGCGCGAAGATGGGTGTCGGCGCGCAAGCCGCTGGCGTAGCCGAACACGTTCAGGCGCCGGGTTGGCGCATAGCGATAGAAGTGGAACGTCACGCCGTCGTCCGGCGCCGAGCGCGTGATCGCCGGATGCCACGGCGCGACGAGATGGACGGCGTGGCCTCGCGCGGCCACGCCTTTCGCGATCGGCTCGATGAAGCTGCCGACGCCGTCGCCGGGGAAACGCGGGTACGACGTCGTGAGCATCACGACGGTCTGCCGCATCGTCAGCGTGGCCGGCGGACGCGCCCGCCGCGCAGGATGAGCCGCCACGGCGTCATCAGCGACTCGAACAGGACGCCGCGCGAGACCTTCGAGTAGCCCTCTTGGCGCTCGACGAAGACGATGGGCACTTCACCGATGCGCAGGCCGGCGCGGCCGGCGGCGTACAGCATCTCGGTCAGGAACGCGTAGCCGCTCGTGCGCGCGGCAGCGAGCGGCATGTGGGCCAGCGCCTCGCGCCGCCACATCCGATACCCGCTCGTACAGTCGGTCGGCGACAAGCCGGTCACCGCGCGGATGTAGCGATTGGCGAACGCGCTCAGCGCGATCCGATGGAGCGGCCAGTTCACCACGCTGACGCCGTGGAGGTACCGCGAGCCAATGACGAGATCGTGGTCCGCCAGCCCGGCCAGCAGGTCGGGCAGGTACTTCGGATCGTGCGACAGATCGGCGTCCATCTGGACGATGGCGTCGGCGCCCGTCTGCAACGCTCTCGTGAGCCCGTCGATGTAGGCGCGACCGAGCCCGCGCGGTCCGGTGCGATGCATCACCTCGATCCGGCCATCGGATCGCGCGGCGAGCTCGTCGGCGAGCTGCCCGGTACCGTCCGGCGATCCATCGTCGACGACCATCAGCCGCGTGAACGGATGCGCGAGGATGCCGGCCGCCACACGCTCGAGGTTGAGCCGCTCGTTGTACGTCGGGAGCACGACGAGCGCCGTCATGCCCTGCGCTCGGTCGGACGAGCCGTCCACGCGCAGGCCGCGCAGACGATCAGGGTGGGATCGAGGACCGGCACGCGGAAGCGCTCCTGCGGAAAGAAGACGAGGCACACGGCCACGGCCGACAGCGCCATCAGCCACAGGCCGGTCACGCGCCGGCGTTCACTGCCGGCGGCGACGAACCCGACGATGGCGAGCGGGAGCACCGTGAGATAGGAGACGAGCGACGCGACGAAGTACCGGGTCGAGTGCAGCGTGTAGGAGGGGCCAGTCGGCACGATGAGATAGAACACCTTGCGGGCTTCGAGCCCCAGCCAGTCGATCGGGTGCTGACGGATCCACGCGAGCGCCTCCCGATAATACACGGGCTCCATCTGTTCCTCGGTCAGCGCGGGATGGCGGGCTCGCAGCGCCTGCTGCGCCGCCTTGAGCGGCGGGTTCGCTGCGAGGTCGCCGTCCCCGACGGCCAGCGGGTGGTTGCCGGTCCAGAAGGTCACGCCGCCTTCGGAGGCGACGAGGACAGCGCGCCCGTGGTGGCCGTAGTTGCGCGCCGTCCACGGCACGAGCAGGAGCGCGACGCCCAGGGCGAACGTCGCCGCCGCCGCAACGCGGCCGCGCCAGAGCAGCCAGACGACGGCGAGGGCGGCGAATGGCACGAGCGCGCCGCGCACGAGGATGCCGGCGCCCGTCAAGAGCCCGGCCAGCAGTCCGCCGGCGCGCGTCGATCCGCGGCGATCGAACACGAGCACGATGCCCAGCGCCAGCGGCCAGAAGAGCGCTTCGCTGAACGCATACGCCGAGATCCAGACGAGCGGCGGGTAAACGGCGGCGAGCCATGCGGCGCGGCGCGCCGCGCGCGCACCGCCGAGCCGGCCGGCGACGAGCGCCGCGAAGAGCACGCCGAGCGCGCCGACGCCCGCCTGCGCGATCTTCACCGCCGCGGGCACGTGGTCGCTTGCCGCGCCGCCGCCCCCGACGAGGGCCAGGAACAGCGGATAGCCCGGCGCGCGGCCGAAGGGCTCGACCGGACCGTTGCGCACGATCGGGTCGTACACGAAGCCGTCGCCGCTCGCCAGGCTCCTCGCGAGCGACAAGTACTCGCGCTCGTCGCGCGTCAGAGGCTGACCGACCCAGTAGAGCAGACCGAACGCGAGGCGAAGGCCGAGGCCCGCGACGACGGCCGCGGCGATCCAGCGCCGCGTGCGATCGCGATCGCCCGGCGCGCGCCTGGGCGGAGCGTCACCGCCGTCCATCGGGCCGGAGCGCGGAGATCTGCTCGGAGACGAGGCCCACGAGGACCACGATCACCGACAGCACGATGAGCAGCACGGACGAGTTCGTCACGTGCCGTTGGGTCGCGATCGTCCAGACGGCGTAGCCGAACCCGAGCAGGAAGGCGGCGGCGGCCACCGGCAGGAACACGCGCAGCGGGCTGAAGATCGTCATCACCCGCAGCATGATCAGGAGGAACTTCGGGCCGTCCTTCGACAGGCGGATCTTGGACGCGCCCTGGCGCTGGCGCGCGTGCACGGGCTCGAACGCGACGTTGTAGCCGGCCTTGATGAAGCTGAGCGTCGTCGTCGTCGGCGTCGAGAACCCGTTCGGCAACAGCCCGATGAACTCCTGCAGACAGGATCGGCGGGCCGCACGGAATCCCGACGTGAGATCCGGAATGTCGCGCTCGGTCAGGAAGCCCGCGAGCCAGTTGAGCGCCGCGTTGCCCCAGCGGCGCACCGATCCCGCCTGCGTGGCGCTCGATCGGGCGCCGACGACCAGATCGAACTCGCCGAGGCGCGACACCAGCCGCAGCGCATCGCCGGGATCGTGCTGGCCGTCGGCGTCGACGATGAGCAGGAATTCGCCGGTCGCCGCACGGATGCCGGTCTTCACCGCGGCGCCGTTGCCCTTGTTGTAGGGATGGCGGATCACGCGCGCGCCCGCGGCGGCTGCCTGCGCCCCCGTTTCGTCGGTCGACCCGTCGTCGATGACCAGAATCTCGCGCCACCGCGCCGAGGCGGCGAGGCCGCGGACCACGTCGCCAACCGACGCGGCTTCGTTCATGGCGGGAATCACGATCGACACGTCGGCCGGATCAGCCACGCCGCTCCTCCAGTTCGGCGGCCGCGCGATCCGCCGAGGTCTGGCGCAGCTCCATCACCCGCACGCGGTAGAGGACGTCCTCGAGCAGCTTGCGCGTGCCGGAGAGCGTGTCGGCGAGCAGGCCGATCAGCACGACCTGGAAGCCGACGATCATGAGCACGGCCGAGAAGATGAGCGACTGCACCTTGCCGGGCTCGTAGGCGAACAGGAAGTAGTAGAGGAACCGGAAGGAGATGAGCAGGCCCGCGACGAAGATCACCGTGCCGATGTAGGTGAAGACCTTGAGCGGCTCGTACATCGTGTAGATGCGGACGATCGTCGCGCCCGATGCCTTGAGATAGCCCCAGATGCTGTCGAAGAGCCGCGACGATCGAGTGCGCGGGTTCGTCGCGATCTCGACGTGGCCGATGGCCATCCGCCGCTTGCCGGCCTGGATGATCGACTCCAGCGTGTAGGAGAACTCGGACACGACGTTCATCCGCAGCGCGGCCTCGCGCGTGTACGCGCGGAATCCGCTCGTCGTGTCCGGCACTTTCGTCGTCGAAACCTGCCGGACCACCCAACTGCCGGCCCGCTGGAGGATCTTCTTCGGCCAGGACATGTGCAACTGATCGCGGATGTTGCGATCGCCGATGACGATGTCGGCGTCGCCCGCGAGCAGCGGCGCGACGAGCTTGGGGATCTCGCGGCCGGGGTACTGATTGTCGCCGTCGGTGTTGACGATGATGTCGGCGCCGGCTTTCAGGCTCGCATCGATGCCGGCCATGAAGGCGGCGGCGAGCCCTTTCTGTCGCCGGAAGCGCACGACGTGCGTGACGCCCAGCCGGCGCGCGACGCCCGACGTGTCGTCGGTCGATCCGTCGTCGATCACGAGCGTCTCGATGACGTCGATGCCCGGCACGGCAGCCGGCAGATCGGCGATGGTGGCCGGCAACGTGGCGGCTTCGTTCAGGCAGGGGATCTGGATGATCAGCTTCATGCGCCAGCAGGCCTACGAGCCGACGAGCCGCTCGATCACCCCGGCCCACGTGATCTCGCGGGCGCGGTCGTATCCGGCGTCGCCGAACGCCGCCGCCTGCCGGCGATCCGCGTCGAGGCCGGCGACGGCCGCCGCGAGGGCGTCGGGATCGGGCGCCGTCACGCGCCCGTTGACGCCGTCGATGACGAACTCCGTCGGCCCGCCCGCGTCGGTGGTCGTGATCACCGGCTTGCCCGAGAGGAACGCTTCCAGGGTCACGTAGCCGAAGTCCTCGTCGTACGGAGCAAAGATTACTCCGAGCGCGCCCCCATACAGCTCGATGAGATCCTTGTCGCTCACCTCGCCGAGGAACCGCACGCGATCGCCGACCCCCAATTGCTCGACCAGCCGCTCGAGCTCGGGCCGGTTCGTCCCCGTGCCCGCGATCCGAAGCGAGACGCCCGGCACGGCTGCGACGGCGCGCACCGCGAGATCGACGCGTTTGACGGCCTCGAGCCGGCCGACCGAGAGCAGGTAGGAGCCGCCGGGACGGCGCCGCAGCCGATCGGCCAGCCTGGGCGGATGGTACAGCGGTTCGACGTCCACGCCGTTGAACCGAGCGGTGCGCCGTGCGGTGTTCGCCGAGTTGGCGAACCGCCGCCGGCACTCCTTCAACATGGCGGTATCGAGCGCCATCACGTGTTCGCGCAGCGCGACGTCGTCCTCGGCGTGCGCGAAGTCGCTGAACGGCGTGCCCGCGAGCTCGTACGCGGCCCGATGCTGATGGATCAGCCAGACGACCTTGTGCGGATGCCTCGCGAAGTACGTCGGGAACTTCGTGGCGATGACGAGATCGACCGGCCGGCCGTTGCTCTCGCTGAGGTCCAGCAACCGCCACGCCGCCGCGTGGTTGAGCAGTTCGCCCTTCGGGTACCACTTGAACGGCACGCTGACGAGCTCGGCGTCGTGCCCGTGCCGCCGCAGTTGCGCGACGAGCTCGCGGACGTGGGATTCAGCGCCGCCGCGAACGAACGGGACCAGCGCTTCGCAGACGAGGATCGTGCGCAAGACCCGCCGGATGCTATCACGTGCCCGGTCGCAACAAGGCCTTCGAGCGGGCGAATCCCCTAAACGGATCTTCACCAGATGTTCGCCTGAACGAGAGGGCGAAAGTCGAACGTAACGCCCGTCTTTTCATTAGTTTGCCGTTGACACCCGGAATACGACCTTCTACCATCCCCGTGGAGTTTTGTGGATCAAAGTGGAGCCAATGTGCTGCGCGGAAGCTATCCCGCGAAGATCGACGACAGGGGTCGCCTGAAGCTCCCGAACGCCTTCAAGGCGCTCGTGGAGGAGCAGCACGGTACGGGTCTGTACGTCACGAGCGTGACCGGCGAGTCGGTCCGTGTGTATCCGATGCCGGTCTGGTTGGCCGTCGAGCAGCGGCTGGCGCGGATGCCGAGCACGCATCCGGCGCGCGCGAAGTTCCTCGACCGGGTGAACTACTACGGCCAGCTCGGCGAGCTCGACGCACAGGGCCGGCTCGGCATTCCCGCGCGGCTGCGCGATGCGGCCGGCATGGTCGGCGAGGTGGACGTGCTCGGGCAGGTCGAGTACCTCGAAGTCTGGAATCACGAGCGGCTGCTCGCGAAGCTCCAGCGGGAGCCGTTCACCGACGATGACGCCCGCGCACTGGCCGAGTTCGGAATCTGACGCGGGCCATGAGCCGGTGCTCGTCGACGAGGTCGTGTCGCTCCTCCGGCCGCGGGCCGGCGGCACGTACGTCGACTGCACGCTGGGATTGGGCGGTCACACGCGCGCGCTGGTGGTGGCGGGCGCCGGCCGAGTGATCGGGATCGATCGAGACGCGCACGCGATTGACGTCGCGCGAGGGCACCTCGCGGACGCGGCCGGGGCCGTGACGTTCGTCCACGACGACTACCGGCGGCTCGGCGCCGTGCTGTCGGCGCAGGGGATCGCCGCGGTCGACGGGGTGCTCGCGGATCTGGGTGTCTCGTCGATGCAGCTCGACGATCCCGGCAGGGGGTTCAGCTTCCGGCAGCCGGGACCGCTCGACATGCGGATGGATCGGACCCGCGGGGCGACGCTGGCCGAGCGGCTGGCCGAGGTGGACGAGCGCGCGCTCGCGGACGTGATCTTCCAGTACGGCGAAGAACGGCGCGCGCGTCAGGTGGCTCGGGCCGTGATCTCGGCTCGCGATCGAGGTGCGCTCGCCGACACCGCGGCGCTCGCCGGGGTCGTCCGCCGTGCCGTCGGGGCGCACGGGTGGCAACGGCTCGATCCGGCCACACGGACGTTCCAGGCCCTGCGGATCTGGGTCAACGACGAGTTGACCGGGCTCGAAGGGTTCATCGACGCGGCGTGGCACGCGTTGAGGCAGGGCGGCCGGATCGCGATCATCGCGTTCCAGTCGCTCGAGGACCGGGTCGTCAAGCACACGTTCCGGCGCCTCGCGAGCGCCGGCGGACAGCTCGTCACGAAGCGTCCGATCGTCGCGTCGGAAGCCGAGCGGGCGCGCAATCCCCGGGCGCGCAGCGCGCGGCTGCGTGGGTTGGAGAGGGTGGCATGAGCATCGACCTCACGTACGCCGTCCGCAAGGACATCCGGAACAACCCCGTCGTCCGGGAGCACGACCTGCAGCAGAAGCGGGAGTTCCGGCGGATCGTCGCCCTCGCGTCGCTCGCCGTCGGCATGCTGCTCTTCTCGGCTTGGCAGCACTTCCAGACGCGCACGCACAGCATGCGCATCGAAGCGCTCCGCGTGGAGCGCGCCAAGGAGGAAGCGGTCAACCGCAAGCTCCGGCTCAACCTCGAAGTCCTGCGCGCGCCGGACGTGATCGAGCTGCGCGCGACGCGTGAGCTGGGCCTGCGCGCGCCGACGCTCGCCGAGACCGTCGTCATCGAGCGTGCGCGCGTCGCCACGCCGCCGCCGGCCATGGTCGCCCGCGCGACGGGGATGCCCTGATGCGGATCCCCGGCCTGCCTCACGGCTTTCGCGCGCAGCGGGCCTCGCTCGATCCGCTCGTCACGACGGAGCGGCCATCCGATGCGTACGAGTCGGCGTGGCGTGCGCACCTCAAGCGGCGGCTGCTGGTCGTGCTGGGCGCCGCGGCCGTCTGGGTGGTCGGGATCGAGGCGCGGCTCGTGCAGCTCCAGGTGTTCCAGCACGAGGAGCTGACGCAGCGCGCCCGTCGCAATCAGCAGCGCTCGATTCCGCTCGAGGCACTGCGCGGCGACATCGTCGACCGGCAGGGCCGGCTGCTCGCCTATTCCGTCGAGGCGGAGTCGATTGCCGCCGCGCCGAGCCGCATCAAGGATCCGGCGGCCACCGCGCGCGCGCTGTGCCAGGCGCTCGGTGACTGCTCGCTCCGCGAACGCGAAGAGCTCCAGGCGAGGCTCACCGGCGACGGCGATTGGGCGCTCGTCCGCCGCTCGAGGGCCGTCTCGCCGGCGCAGGTCGATCGCGTGCGCGCGCTGAAGCTGCCGGGCATCGTCACGCAGACCGACACGCGCCGCTACTACCCGAGGATGGAGCTCGGCGCCCACGTGCTCGGCTTCGTCGGCCTCGACAACAACGGGCAGGGCGGGCTCGAGTACGCGCTCGACGAGCTCATCCGCGGCACGGACGGCCGCGCGTTCGCGCAGGTCGATGCGAAGGGGCAGCGGCTGGAATCGCGCGTCGAACGGACGCCCGTCGACGGCGCCACCGTGCAACTGACGCTGGATCTCTACCTCCAGCACATCGTCGAACGCGAGCTGAAGGCCGGGGTCGAGGAGAACCGGGCCGAGGGCGGCAGCGCGCTCGTCATGGATCCGGCGACCGGCGAGATCCTCGCGCTGGCCAACTACCCGACGTTCAATCCGAATGCGGTCGGGCGGTCCGTTCCGGACGCCCGCCGGAACCGCGCCGTGCAGGACGTCTACGAGCCCGGCTCGACGTTCAAGATCGTCACCGCGTCCGCCGCGCTCGAGGAAGGCGTCGTCTCCGTCGACGAGCTCATCGACACGAACCCCGGCGTCATCAGGATCGGCAGCCGCAAGCCCATCACCGAGGCGGCCGGGCACAACTACGGCGTGCTGACGTTCGCGGACGTGATCGTGAAGTCGAGCAATGTCGGCGCGATCAAAGTCGGTCTGCGCACCGGCATCGATCGGCTCACCAAGTACGTCCACCGCTTCGGGTTTGGCGAATCCATTGCACCGGCCTACTTCGCGGGACAGAGCCGCGGCATCTGGCAGCCGGCCGCCCTCAACGAAAGCGGACTTGCGTCGGTGTCGATGGGCTATCAGGTGGGCGTCACGCCGCTCCAGATGGTGACGGCCGTGAGCGCCGTCGCCAACGGCGGCCTGCTGATGGAGCCGCATCTCGTGCGAGCCGTCGTGCGCGACGGACGCATCGAGCCCGTCCGGCCGAAGGTCGTCCGGCGCGCGATCAGCAGCGCGACGGTCGCGACCCTGACCGACATCATGGAGGGCGTCGTCTCGCCGCGGGGCACGGCCCGCGCCGCCAGCCTCGATCGCTACCAGGTCGCCGGCAAGACCGGCACGGCCCACAAGCTGATCGACGGCGCGTACTCGCCGACGGCGTTCAACGCCTCGTTCGTGGGCTTCGTCCCGTCGCGCAAACCGAGGTTCACGATCCTCGTCGTCATCGACACGCCCCGTGCCAAGGGCCATTTCGGTGGCACCGTCGCGGCCCCGATCTTCAAACGGATCGCCGAGGCCGCGCTCCAGCTCGCCGGCGTGCCGCCCAGCGTGGACCCGGCGCCGCCGGTCTTGATCAACGCGTCCGACCGGCTCCTGCCGGCCCGGCCCGTGCCCACGCCGATGGTGCTGATCGCCTCGGCGGCCACGAGCAGCTCGCCCGTGATGCCCAACGTGATCGGGCTGGGCGCCCGCGAGGCGGTGCGCGTCCTCACGCGCGCCGGCGCAGCCGTTCGGCTCCACGGCGATGGCCTCGTCGCCCGCCAGACGCCCGCGCCCGGCGAACCGCTCGGCTCGGGCACGTGGGCGGCGCTGGAACTGACGGAGACGCTGGCCGGCGCGAGCGCCGGTCTGGGAGTTCCATGACCTTGGGCGCACTGGCGGGATCGGCTCGGACGCTGGCGCCGGACGCCCGGACGCGCGTGGAGCGCGCGGGCCGGCAGGACGTCGCCGTCACGGGCGTGACGCACGATTCCCGTGCGGTCACGCGCGGAGCCGTTTTCGTCGCCATTCGCGGCCAGCGCGTGGATGCCACGTCGTTCGCCGCCGACGCGCTCAAGCGCGGCGCCGTCGCGGTCGTCTCGGAATCGGAGCCGGCCGCATCCGGCGTCTGGCTTCCGACCACCGACGCGCGCCTTGCGCTCGCCGAGATCTCGCACCTCGTCTATGGCCGTCCGAGCGAGTCGCTCTCCGTCATCGGCGTCACCGGCACGAACGGCAAGACGACAACGACCTACCTCTTGAGCGCGGTGCTGGACGCCGCGGGCTCGCCCTGCGGCCGGCTGGGCACGGTCAGCGTTCGCGTCGGACCGTCGCCCGCCGACGAGCGGGATGCCGGGCACACGACGCCCGAGGCCTCGGAGATCCACCGGCTCCTCCGCGAGATGCTCACGCGCGGATGCCGCGCCTGCGCCATGGAAGTGTCGTCGCACGCGCTCGCATTGCACCGCGTGGACTACCTCAGATTCCGCGCGGCGATCTTCACGAACCTCACGCGCGATCATCTCGACTTCCACGGCGACATGACGCAGTACTTCGCGGCCAAGCGGCGGCTCTTCGACATGCTGCCGGCCGGCGCGCCGTCGATCGTCAACGTGGACGATCCGCGCGGTGTCGAGCTGGCCGCGCGCCGCACGAACGTCGTGACGTACGCGATCGACCGCGCCGCCGACGTCCGGGTCCGGCGCCTGGACTCGACGCTCGACGGTCTGACCCTCGAGATCGACAGCCCGCGCGGTCCGCTCAGCCTGCGCTCGCCGCTCGTCGGCCGCGCCAACGCGTACAACGTCCTCGGGGTCGTCGCTGCCGCGCTCGCGCTCGACGTGCCCACCGATGCGATCGCCCGCGGCCTCGCCGCGCTGCAGTCGGTGCCCGGCCGCTTCCAGGTCGTCTCGACCGCGGCCGACGACGTGCGCGTCGTCGTGGACTACGCGCACACCGATGACGCGTTGAAGCACCTGCTCGAGACCGTGAGGCCGCTGGCGGCTGGCCGCCTGATCACGGTGTTCGGCTGCGGCGGCGATCGCGATCGATCCAAGCGGCCGCTGATGGGGGCCGTTGCGGGTCGCCTCAGCGATCTCGTCGTCGTCACGTCCGACAACCCGCGCTCGGAGGACCCGCAGCGGATCATCGACGAGATCGTGCGCGGGCTGGCGCCGGCCCTCGATCCGGCGCGGCCGGGTCGCGCCGATGCGCCGTACGTGCGCAACCCCGATCGTCGCAGCGCCATCGAGTTCGCCGTGCGGTCGGCCCGGCCAGCCGACCTTGTCGTCATCGCCGGCAAGGGGCACGAGAAGTACCAGATCGTCGCCGACCGCTCGCTGCCGTTCGACGACGTCGAGGTGGCGCGCACGGCGCTGGCGCGCCGGCGTGCGGAGGCGAGCGCATGACGCTGCCGGCCGGCGCAGTCGCGCTGACGGCGGCCATGGTCGTCCAGGCCACGCACGGACGGCTGGTGGCGGGGCCCGCCGATCGCGTGTTCGCGCGCGTGTCGACCGACTCGCGCGCCACCGGAGCCGACGCGCTGTTCGTCGCGCTCTCCGGGCCGCGGTTCGACGCGCACGCGTTCGTGCCGCAGGCGGTCGACGCCGGCGCCACCGGCGTCGTCGTCTCGCGCCAGCCCGAGCACGCGCTGGATCACGCCGTCGTGATTCTCGTGGACGACACGCTCCTCGCGCTGCAACGCCTCGCGCAGGCCGTGCGACGGGCATCACACGCCCGCGTGGTCGCGATCACCGGCAGTGCCGGGAAGACGACGACCAAGGAAGTCACGGCGGATCTGCTCGCCACGCGGTTCCGCGTGTTCCGGAATCCGGGCAATCTGAACAACCACATCGGCCTGCCGCTCTCGCTGCTCGAGCTGCGCCATGGGCCGGACGTCGCGGTCGTCGAGCTCGGGATGAACCACGCCGGCGAGATTCGCCGCCTCGTGGAGATCGCCGAACCCCAGGTTCGCGTCTGGACGAACGTCGGCGACGCGCACCTCGGCTACTTCGGATCGGCCGAGGCGATCGCGCGTGCCAAGGCGGAGATCCTCGAGGGAGCCGACGCCTCGACGCTCGTCGTGGCCAATGCCGACGACCCGCTCGTGATGGCGCACGTGCGCCACGCCCCGGCTCGGCGCGTGCTCTTCGGCGAAACGGCCGAGGCCGACGTCCGGGCCGAGCAGGTGACCGATGCCGGGTTCGACGGCACGACCGCGAACGTCCGCACTCCGCGAGGGCGGCTGCGGCTGAAGGTGCGGCTGCCGGGCCGGGCGCAACTGGCCAACGTCCTTGCCGCCGTGGCCGTGGCCGTCGAGTTCGGCATCGACCTGGCCGACGTCGAGCGCGTCGTCGAATCGGTCGAAGCGGTCGCGCGCCGTGGCCGCGTCACGCGGCTCGCCAACGGTGCCCGGCTCGTGGACGACTCGTACAACGCGAGCCCCGCCGCGGTCGACGCGATGCTGCGGGCGATGGCGGCGACGCCCGTCGCCGGCCGCCGCATCGCCGTGCTGGGTGAGATGCTCGAGCTCGGCGAGCGATCGCGCGCGCTGCACGAGCGGTGCGGCCGGACGGCGGCCAGCGCCGTCGCCAGCCTCGTCGTGATCGGCGGCGAACCGGCATCCGGGCTCGTGGACGGTGCGATCGCCGGCGGCCTTGCGCGCGATCGGATCCTGCGGTTTCCGGACAGCGCCGCCGCGGCTCGCGCCGTGGCCTCGCTCGTCGAGCCAGGCGACCTCGTCCTCGTCAAGGGCTCACGCGGCACGAGGACGGACATCGTTGCGGATCATCTGCTGGAGGTGGCCTGATTGCTGTACCACCTCCTCTTTCCGCTGCACGAGCAGTTCTCCGCGCTGAACGTCGTGCAATACATCACGTTCCGGACGGCAGCCGCGAGCCTGACGGCGCTCGCGCTGAGCCTGCTGCTCGGCCCCTGGTTCATCAGGCGCCTGCGGACGTTCCAGATCGGGCAGGTCATCCGTCAGGACGGGCCCGCCAGCCACAAAGCGAAGGCGGGCACGCCGACGATGGGCGGGCTGCTCATCCTGACGGCGGTGTTCGTGCCGACCGTGCTCTGGGCGAACCTCACGAACCGCTACGTGTGGATCGCGCTGCTCGCGACGGCGGCCTTCGGCGCCATCGGGTTCGTCGACGACTACCTGAAGATCACCCGTCACAGCCATCACGGGCTGTTCGCCCGCTACAAGCTGCTCGGGCAGGTGGCCGTGGCGATCGCCGTCGGGCTCACGCTCGTGTGGCTCTCCGATCAAACGCCGCCGGCCTACAGCCTGCGCCTCATCTTCCCGTTCTTCAAGCGGCTCATCCCCGACCTCGGCTGGTGGTACGTGCCGTTCGCCGCGCTCGTGCTCGTCAGCATGACGAACGCGGTCAACCTGACCGACGGCCTGGATGGGCTCGCGATCAGCACGTTCGCCGTGTCGGCGTGCGCGTTCACCGCGTTCACGTACGTGACCGGGCACAAGGAGTTCGCCGAGTACCTGTTGATCATCCGCTTTCCCGGCGTCGGCGAGCTGACGATCTTCTGCGGCGCGCTCGTGGGAGCAAGCCTCGGATTCCTCTGGTGGAACGCCCATCCGGCCGACGTGTTCATGGGGGACGTCGGGTCGCTCGCGCTCGGCGGCGCCCTCGGCACGGTGGCGATCCTGATCAAGCAGGAGCTGCTCTTGCCGATCGTCGGCGGCGTGTTCGTGATGGAGGCGGCGTCGGTCGTGATTCAAGTCGCCTCGTACAAGCTGACGGGCCGGCGGGTGTTCCGCATGGCGCCGATCCATCACCACTTCGAGCTGATCGGCTGGGCGGAGCCGAAGGTCATCACGAGGTTTCTGATTCTCGCGATCATCTTCGCGCTCTTCAGCCTCATGACGTTGAAGCTCAGGTGACGCGATGACGTTCAGGGTGGACGGACGGGCGGCGGTCGTCGTGGGCGCGGGCCGGAGCGGCCGCGCGGCCGCGACGCTGCTCGCCGCGCGCGGCGCGCGCGTGACGCTGACCGACATGGCGGCGATCGAGGACGCGGCCACGCTCGGCGAGGCGGGCGTCCGGCTGGTGCTCGGCTCGCATCCCGAGGCGCTCTTCACCACCGCCGATCTCGTGGTCGTCAGTCCCGGCGTGCCGGCCGATCTCGCGGTGCTCCGCGCCGCAAGGGCCGCGGGCGTTCCGGTGATCGGCGAGATCGAGCTGGCGTCGCGCTGGCTGTCGGGCCGAATCATCGCGATTACCGGAACCAAGGGGAAGTCGACCACGACGACCTTGATCTCGCGCATTCTCCAGGAGGCGGGCTATCGCGCGATCGCGGGCGGCAATCTCGGGCCGCCGCTGAGCGAGCAGGTGGGTGACTCGACGCCGGACGCGATCCACGTCGTCGAGGTCAGCAGTTTCCAACTGGAGACGACCGACACGTTCCATCCCTGGATCGCCGTGCTCCTCAACCTCTCGCCCGACCACCTCGACCGGCACGCGTCGTTCGACGAGTACGCGCAGGCCAAGGCTCGAATCTTCCGCAACCAGGCCGCCACCGACTGGGCGGTGGTCAACGCGGAGGATCCGCTGGCCACGGCCCTGGCCGACGGCGCGCCGGCGCAACGGTTCGATTTCGCGCTCGACCAGCCGCTCGCCGACGGCGTGACGGTCGAGGACGCGATGGTCGTCAAGCGCACGCGCGGCGTCTCGACGCCGCTCCTGCCGGTGGCATCGGTGCAGTTGCCCGGACGGCACCTGCTCGGCGACGTGCTCGCCGCGTCCGCGGCCGCCACGCTGGCGGGCGCCCGGCCGGCGGCGATCGCCCGCGCGGTCGCCGCGTTCCGCGGCCTCGAGCACACGCTCGAAGAGGTCGGCGCGGCCGGGCGCGTGCGGTTCGTCAACGACTCGAAAGCGACGAACGTCGCCGCGGCGGGCCGCGCCATCGAGAGCATGCGCGCCGGCGTCGTGCCGATCATGGGCGGGCGGTACAAGGGCGGCGCCTTCGAGGACCTGCGGCCGATCGTGGCGGGCCGCGCCAGCGCCGTCGTCGCGATTGGCGAGGCCGCCGATCGCATCGAGGCCGCGCTCGCCGGCACCGTGCCGGTGGTGCGCGCCGCCTCGATGGACGAGGCCGTCGATCGCGCCTTCCACCTCGCGCAGCCCGAGGGCGTGGTGCTGCTCGCACCGGGCTGCTCGAGCTTCGACATGTTCGCGGATTACGCCGCGCGCGGGCGCGCCTTCAAGGCCGCGGCGCGGCGGCTGATGGCGTCGGAGCCGCGCCGGCGCGGCACGGGAGCAGGGGGGCCGATGTGACGGAGCGGTGAACAGTCATCAGTTCGGGCAGCGACACGGAGTCCACCGCTGGGAACACGGGCCGGGGTCGGCACGTGAGGTGGATGTCCGGATCCGAATCCGGCTGATGACTGTTGACCGCTTCGGACGGCGCGGTGGCCGCGCCCGCACCGGTCCGGCCGAGATCGCTGAGGCAGCGACACGAGATGGCACGAACGCTGAAGTCCGACAAACTGCTGTTCCTCGCGACGCTGCTGCTCGTCAGCGTGAGCGTCGTCATGGTGTACAGCGCCTCGGCCGTGCAGGCCGCGGCGAGGTACCAGGCGGCGTCATGGTTTCTGTACAAGCAGCTCGCCTGGGCCGTGCTCGGCATCACGGTCATGCTCGTCGTGATGCGGCGCGACTACCACGAGTACCGGCGGCCGGCGCTGATCTGGTCGCTCGTCGCGCTGGCCGCGGGCCTGCTCGTGCTGGTGTTCTTCTTCAATCCACGCAACGGCACGTACCGCTGGATCACGCTCGCGGGCGTCGCCACGCTCCAGCCGTCCGAGCTCGCCAAGCTCGTCATCGTGCTGTTTACCGCGGCGGTGCTCGACAGGCGCATGCACCGCGTCAACGACCCGGCCTTCGCGCTCCTGCCGATCGGCGCCGTGACGTTCGGCCTCACGGCGCTCGTGCTGGCCGAGCCGGACTTCGGCACCTCCGCCGTCATCGTCGGCATCGTCGTCGTGATGCTCTTCACGGCGGGGCTCGCCTATCGCTACCTGATCTGGACGGCGGTGGTCCTCGTGCCGGCGGCGGCGGTCTTCGTCCTCGAATCGTCGTATCGCCGGCGCCGGCTGATGACGTTCCTCGACCCTTGGCAGGACCCGCTCGGCGACGGCTTCCAGATCATCCACTCGTTGTACGCCGTCGGATCCGGCGGGCTGCTGGGCCGCGGCCTGATGGCGGGCATCGAGAAGCTCTACTACATCCCCGAGCCCCACACCGACTTCATCTACGCCGTCATCGCCGAGGAGCTCGGGCTCGTCGGCACGACGCTGACGCTCGCGTGCTTCGTGCTGATCGCCTGGCGCGGGCTGCGCGCCTCGCTGCTCGCCCCGGATCGGTTCGGTTCGCTGCTGGCGCTCGGGCTGACGTCGATGATCGCCCTTCAGGCCTTCGTCAACATCAGCGTGGTCACCAAGCTGCTGCCGACGAAGGGGATTCCGCTGCCGTTCGTCAGCAACGGCGGATCGTCGCTGCTCATCAACCTGGTCGCGATGGGCATCCTGCTGAACATCTCGCAGCAAGGATCGCCTGGCGCCGTGCCGGCTGCCGCCCGGCGGGTGTCCGACTGGACGCTGGAAGGCCAGGGGGCGTGAGTGAGCCTGTCGGTCGTGATCGCCGGCGGAGGCACGGGCGGCCACCTGTACCCGGGGATCGCCGTCGCGCGGGAGCTGCGGCGTCGCGTGCCCGACGCCCGCGTGACGTTCGCCGGCACGACACGCGGTCTCGAGGCGCGGATCGTGCCGCGCGAAGGCTTCGAGCTGGACGTCATCAGGAGCGCGGGGTTGAAAGGCAAGTCGGTCGTCGCGCGCGCGCGTGGCGCGGCCCTCGTGCTGCCGTCGCTCGCCGATGCGTGGCGGATCGTCTCGAGGCGGCGGCCCGACGTGGTGGTCGGCGTCGGTGGATACAGCTCCGGCCCGGTCGTGCTGACGGCCGCGCTCCGGCGCATCCCGACCATGGTGCTCGAGCAGAACGCGGCGCCGGGATTGACCAACCGGCTGCTCGCGCCGTTCGTCCGGGCCGCGGCGGTCACGTATGACGAGACGCTCGCGTTCTTCGACGGCAGGGGCATCGTCACCGGCAACCCGGTCCGGGCCGAGTTCTTCTCGGCGGTGGGCCGCGATCCGGCGGGCACGGGACGGAGGGTACTGATTCTTGGCGGTTCTCAGGGCGCGCACGCGATCAACATGGCCATGGTGGCGGCAGTCCCCGAGCTGGTACGGCGTCATCCGTCGCTCGAGATCGTGCACCAGACGGGCGAGCGCGATCTCGACGAGGTGCGGCGGCAGTACGAGCGCGCTGGCGTCGGCGTGCGCGTGGCCGCGTTCCTCGATCCGGTGGTGGACGAAGTGACGGCGGCCGATCTCGTCGTCGGCCGCGCCGGCGCCACGACCCTGGCGGAACTGGCGGCTGCCGGCCGGCCCGCCGTGCTGATTCCGTTCGCCGCCGCGACCGACGATCACCAGCGCAAGAACGCGCGCGTGCTCGAGGCCGCCGGCGCCGCCGTGATGATCGACGAGCGCGAGCTGACGCCGCCGCGGGTCGCCGACGTGCTCGGCGCGCTCCTCGACGACGCGGGCCGGCGAACGGTGATGAGCCGGGCGATGACGCGGTTCGCACGGCCCGACGCGGCCGCACGGATCGTCGACCGTCTCCTGGCGCTCGGCGCGCGCGACAGCGGCGCGGTGCAGGCCTGACGTGTGGCTGGGACGCACCAGGCAGGTGCATTTCGTGGGGATCGGCGGTATCGGCATGAGCGGGATCGCGGAACTGCTCGTCAACCTCGGCTACCGGGTCAGCGGCTCGGATGCGCGACGATCCGACATCACGGACCGTCTCTCGGATCTCGGCGCGCGGATCGCCATCGGCCATGACGCGGCACACATCGGAGACGCCGACGTGGTCGTGATCTCCTCGGCCGTGCCGGCCGACAACCCCGAGGTGGCCGAAGCGCGCGCGCGCCGCGTCCCCGTGATCCCGCGCGCGGAGATGCTCGCCGCGCTGATGCAATTGCGCGTCGGGATCGCCGTCGCCGGCGCGCACGGCAAGACCACGACGACCTCCATGGTGGCCGTCATGCTCGAGCGCGCCGGGCTGGATCCCACGGCGGTCATCGGCGGCCGGCTGAGCGTCTTCGGCAGCAACGCCCGGCTCGGCAAGGGGCAGTACATCGTCGTCGAGGCGGACGAGAGCGATCGCTCGTTTCTGAAGCTCCAACCGGCGATCGCGGTCATCACGAACATCGACCGGGAACACCTCGAGGCGTACGGCACGTTCGAGGCCCTCGTCGGCGCGTTTCGCGATTTCGCCGAGCGCGTGCCGTTCTATGGGGCCGTGATCGCGTGCCTCGACGATCCCGCCGTGCGATCGCTCGTGCCGGACCTGACGCGCCGCGTGATCACGTACGGTTTCCACGGTCAGGCCAACGTGCGCGGCGTCGAGCCGATGACCGACGGCGTCTCGGCGCGATGCCGCGTGGAATACGCGGTGCGCGGCCTGGCAACGGGCGCCGGCGATCTGACGCTGCAGGTGCCCGGCTTGCACGCGCTTCAGAACGCGCTCGGGGCCATCGCCGTCGGCCTGGAGCTGGGGCTCTCGTTCGAACGGATGCAGGCGGCGCTCGCCGAGTTCCGAAACGCCGAACGCCGGTACCAGGCTCGGGGCGAGGTGCACGGCATTCAGGTCATCGACGACTACGCGCACCATCCGACCGAGATTGCCGCGGTGCTCAGGACGGGCCGAGCCGGCCACCCGTTCCGGCTGATGGCGGTGCTGCAGCCGCACCGTTATTCCCGGACGCGCGATCAGATGGCGGCCTTCGGGCCCGCCCTCGCCGAGGCGGACGTCGTGGTGCTCACCGACATCTATCCGGCAGGGGAGGCGCCGCTGCCGGGCGTGACGCTCGAGACGCTGGCGGAGGCGATCCGCCCGTCGGTCCGCGAGCTGCACCTCGTCGCGGATCTCGATGACGTCGCGCCGGAAGTCGCGAGGCTCGCCCGTCCGGGCGATCTCATCCTCACGCTCGGTGCGGGTTCGATCGCGCGCGTGAGCAGCGGCATCGTGAGCGCGCTCGCCGCGCGGGAGGGCCGCCGATGACGGCGACGCCGGAGCCCCGCGCGCTCGCGTCGGCTGGCGTGGCCCTGCCGCCGGACCGGCGGTACCGCCGGCCGGATCTGCGGCCGGATCGCCGCCGGCTCGGCCGCCGGATCGCGCGCGTGCTGGGTTGGACGGGGCTGGGGCTCCTGTTCGCCCTGGCGGCGGCGTGGGGATCGCAGTGGGCGCTCCGCGCGGAGCCGCTGAAGGTTCGCGGCATCGACGTGCGCGGGGCCGCGCGGCTGTCGGCCGGTGAGATCGACGCCCTGCTCGACGGCCTGCGCGGCGAGAACATCTTCGAGGTGGACTTCGACGTCTATCGGCGGCGCCTGCTCGACTCGCCGTGGATCGCCAGCGCGACGTTTCGCCGCGCGCTCCCGTCGACGATCGCGATCGAGATCGTCGAGCGGACGCCGCTGGCGATCGCGCGCCTGGGACAGCAGCTCTATCTCGTCGACGACACGGGCGTGATCATCGACGAATACGGCGCGCCGTACGCGGACCTCGATCTGCCGATCGTCGACGGGCTGCTCACCGGCCCGTCCGCCGCCGGCCCTCTGGCGGATCCCGCGCGCGTACACCTGGTCGGCGCCCTGCTCGCCGCGCTGGCGGCGCGGCCGGAGCTCCGCGGGCGGCTGTCGCAGATCGACGTCGCGAGCCCGCACGACGCGGTCGTCATGTTCGACGCGCCCTCGATCTGGCTGCACCTCGGCGAGACGCGGTTCGTCGAGCGTCTCCAGACGTTCTTCGAAGTGGCGCCGGAGCTGCAGGAGCAGATCGGCGACTTGGATCAGGTGGATCTGCGGTTCGACGATCGCGTGTTCGTGCGCCCGCGGAGGGCGAGCGACCGTCGCGCCCGTCCCGCGGGGAACACGCCCGACAACACGGTCGAGCGCCCGTCCGGCGGGCGGATGACGAGTGAGGACGCTCATGGCGCGTAAGGAACGGTTCCTGATCGGGCTCGACGTCGGCACGTCGAAGGTCTCCGTCATCGTCGGCGAGCTGATGGACGATGGCGGCCTCGACATCATCGGCATCGGGCTCGCGGAGTCCCGCGGCATCCGCCGCGGCATCGTCAACAACGTGGACTCGGCCGCCGAGGCGATCAAGAAGGCGCTCGACGAAGCGGAGCTGACGGCCGGCGTCGAGATCGACAGCGTGCACCTGGCGCTGTCGGGCGCGCACGTCAAGGCGTTCAACAGCCGGGGCGTCGTCGCCGTCGCAGGGCGCAACCGCGAGATCACGCGCGACGACGTGAAGCGGGCGATCGACGCGGCGCGCGCGGTGGCGCTGCCGGGCGGCCGGGAAATCCTCCACGTGCTGCCGCAGGACTTCGTCGTGGACGACCAGGACGGAATCACGGCGCCCGTCGGGATGACCGGCAGCCGGCTCGAGGTGAACGTCCACGTCGTGACGGGCAGCTCCGCGTCGATGCAGAACATGATTGCCTGCGTCAACCGCGCGGGCGTCGAGGTCGTCGACACGGTGCTCGAGCAGCTCGCCGCGAGCGAGGCCGTGCTGACGCCCGACGAGAAGGAGCTCGGCGTGTGCCTCGTGGACATCGGCGGCGGCACCACCGACTTCGCCGTGTTCGAGCGCGGCAGCCTGTGGCACACGGGCGTGCTCCCGGTCGGCGGAGACCACTTCACCAACGACATCGCGGTCGGCCTGCGCATGCCGATTCCGGACGCCGAGAAGCTCAAGCGCCGATCGGGCTGCGCCCTGACGTCGCTCGTCGCCGAAGACGAGACGATGGAGGTCGCGAGCATCGCCGGCCGCCGTGCCCGGCTGATGCCGCGCCGTGTGCTGTCGGAGATCGTGCAGCCGCGCGCCGAGGAGATCTGTCACCTGCTGTGGGACGAAATCCGGCGCGCCGGCTACGAGAAGTCGCTCAACTCCGGCATCGTCATCACCGGCGGCGGCGCCCTGCTCGAAGGCATGGGCGAGATCGCCGAGCAGATCTTCGATTTGCCGGTGCGCCGCGGCGCCCCGGACGGCGTCGGCGGGCTCGCCGATCACGTGAACAGCCCGGCGTTCGCGACCTCGGTCGGCGTCGTCGCCTACACCCATCGCCATCTGCAGCACGAGCCGGCGCGCGTGAGCGCCGGCGCGCTCGGCCGCATCACCGGCCGGCTTCGCACGCTGTTCAAAGAGTTCTTCTAGCCAGACGAAAGGATCACTGATGGATCTCCGCCACCTGCATCCGCACGCGCCAGAAACGCTCCGCCTGACCCTCGAGGAGGAAGTCATCCGCACCGGGGCCCGCATCAAGGTGATCGGCGTCGGCGGCGGCGGCGGCAACGCCGTCAACCGGATGGTCCACGCCGGCTTCGGCGGCGTGGAGTTCATCGTCGCCAACACGGATCAGCAGGCGTTGCAGAACAACGCGGCACCGGTGAAGGTCCAGATCGGCAGCCAGCTCACGAAAGGGCTCGGCGCCGGCGCCGACCCGAACCTCGGCCGCGCGGCCGCGCTCGAGGACACCGAGCGGCTGCTCGAGGTGCTGAGTGGGGCGGACATGGTGTTCGTCACGACCGGCCTCGGCGGCGGCACCGGCACCGGCGCGGCGCCCGTGATCGCCAGCCTCGCCAACCAGTTGGGCGCGCTCACCGTGGCGGTCGTCACGACGCCGTTCCGCTTCGAGGGGCGGCGCCGGTCCACCCAGGCGCAGGCGGGCGTGCAGGAGCTGGCCGACGCGGTCGACACGATGATCACGATCCCGAACGAACGCCTGTTGAGCACGGTCAACCGGACGACCAGCATGTCGGCGGCCTTCGAAACGGCCGATGACGTGCTCCGGCAGGCCATCCAGGGGATCTCCGACCTCATCCTCGTGCCGGGGCTCATCAACCTGGATTTCGCCGACGTCAAGACGATCATGTCGCGCATGGGGCTGGCCATCATGGGCACCGGCGTCGCCTCCGGCGACGATCGCGCCAAGCTGGCCGCGACGGCCGCCATCTCCAGCCCGCTGCTCGAGGAAACGTCGGTGACCGGCGCGCGGGGTGTGATCATCAACGTGACCGGCGGAGCGGACCTCACCCTGGCGGAAGTCAGCGAGGCCTCCGAGATCATCCATTCGGCGGCGCACGAGGAGGCGAACATCATCTTCGGCGCCGTCGTGGATCCGGGCATGGAAGGGCGCGTGAAGATCACCGTCATCGCCACCGGCTTCGATCGCGCCCGCGCCATTGCGGCGCCGGCCGCCCAGGCCAGCAAGCCGACCCCCGTGGACCTCACGGCCTACGCGAACGCGGCCCAGGAGGAAGTCCCCGAGAAACAGGCGGTCAACGGTGGGTTCGTCGTCCACCGCCGGCCGGCGATCGACATGTTCGGATCGAGGCCGGCGATCACGCCCGCCGTCTCGAGCGCAGACGACGAGGAGGGATCGCCGCTCGACGTGCCGGCATTCCTTCGCCGGCAGGAGCCGTCATAGGCGCCGGGAGCGCGGCGGGCCGGCACCGCCCGGCAGGCGCAAGTACAATTGGACGAGCCAGCCAGGGTGGGCTCTTCGGCCGATCAGGCGAGGCACCACCACAGGTTCGCCCATCACGTGACGGCTCGACGATCTCCGCCTCCTCTCCATCGACGCCGGACGGCTGCGTCCCGGGCTGCGGCCGGGGGACCGCGCGGTCAGGCGCTCGACACGATCTCGCGCGAGGTGGGCGCCGTCCGCAAGGCGCACGCCGGACGGCTGCGCGTGGCCCTCGCGTTCCCGAACACCTACTTCGTCGGGATGTCGAACCTGGGGCTCCAGACGGTGTACTCGCTGTTCAACGCCGACGACCGCGTGGTGTGCGAGCGCGTCTTCCTCCCGCCCAAATCCGAGGTCAGCGCACGGTTGATCCGACGCGAGCCGCTCATCACGCTGGAATCGCAGATGCCGGTCCGTGACGCCGACGTGTTCGCGTTCTCCGTGTCCTTCGAATGGGACTACACGAACATCGTCACGATGCTGCGGCTGGCGGGGCTGCAGCCGCGCGCCGACCGCCGGCACGGGCGCGATCCGCTCGTGGTCATCGGCGGAGCGGTGACGTTCGTCAACCCCGAGCCGCTCGCGCCGTTCGCCGACGTGATCGCCTGCGGTGAGGCGGAGCTGCTCGTGCCGGACCTGGTGGACGCGATCGGCGAGATCGGCACGAGGGACCGGCCGGGCCTCTTGCAGCGGCTGGCCGGGAAGACCGGCTTCTACGTGCCGGCACTTTATGACGTCGTCTACGACGGCCCTGGCCGCGTCGCAGCGATCGTCCCGAAGCCCGACACGGGCGCCCCGGTCACCATCCGCAAGGCGGCCGTCAAAGCGGCCGACCGCTTGGACCCGCCGGCGACGAAGATCTTCACGCCGGAGACCGAGTTCGGGTCGCGGCTGCTGATCGAGGTCGTGCGCGGGTGCGCCAACCTGTGCCGGTTCTGCTGGGCTGGCTACAACTACCTTCCCGTCCGGCCGTTCGACACGGCGCGGATTCTCGAGATCGCCGAAGCCGCCCGCCCGCACGCGAACCGCGTGGGGCTCGTCTCGATCGCGCTGTGCGATCACCCGGACATCGAGCCGATCCTCCAGCGGCTGCTCGAGATGGGCTATGGCATCAGCCCGGCATCGCTCCGTCTCGACGATCTGACGCCGGCGATCCTGCGCCTGCTCCGCGCCAGCGGCGAGCGGTCGATCACCATCGCTCCGGAAACGGGTTCGGACCGGCTGAGGCGCGTGATCAACAAGACGGTCACGAATGCCGACATCCTCGAACGGGCGGACCTGATCTTCCGGGAAGGCTTCGAGAACCTGAAGCTCTACTACATGATCGGCCTGCCCGGCGAGACCGACGAGGACCTCGTCGCCATCAGGGATTTGACGAGGGAGATCCGCGACCGGATGGGCGAGCACGCCCGCAGCCGCGGCACCATCGGCCGGCTGATCGCGTCGGTCAATCCGCTCGTCCCCAAGCCCGCCACGACCTACCAGTGGCTGCCGATGACGCGAGCCGAGGAGATCGACCGCAAGGCCGACCGGCTGCGCCGGCTCGTCGACGGCATGGACAACGTCTTCTTCAACATCAAGTCCGAGCGTCAGTCGTATTTTCAAGGCTTGCTCTCCCTCGGCGACCGCCGCGTGGCGGACACGATAGAAGCGGCCGAACGCAACGGCGGCCAATGGCGCGCCGCCGTCCAGGAAACCGGGCTCGATGCCGACGCCTACCTGTACCGCGATCGCAGCGCCGACCCGTTCCTGCCATGGCAGATCATCGATGGCGGCGTGAAGACCGCGTTCTTCCGGCAGGAGCTTGCGAAGTCGGCGCGTGCGGAGTGGACGCTGCCGGCCACGCAGGCCGCCCGTGCTCCCGAGCGCGCCGCTGTTGTCGAGTAGCGCCAAGCGGTGGCGCTACACCGCCGCCGCCAGCTCGGCCTCGTGTTCCTTGTACGCCTCCAGGATGAGATCGCGCAGCCGGTCTTGCGCGGCGGCGTCGGCCGCGGGCCGGAGCAGCGCGAAGCTCCGCCGCTCGCCGTTGACCGAGTACTGGCGCGCCGGAAACGTCACGTTCCGGCCGCCGGTCTTGCGCTCCCAGACGGCGAAGCCCAGGAGCTTCAGGCCATCCAGCGGTCCACCCGAGAACGTGAGCTCGGCGTCCGCCAGCTTGCCTTGGGGATTGCCTTTGTCGTTCGGAAAGAACTTGATCGTCATGACCCCTCCCACTTGCGTTCCGGCAATCACGCGAGAGCAACGGCGAGGCCACGTCGAGCGCTGCTCGGCGTGTCGCGCCAACGTGCGACGAACACGCCGTTTATCGACTCTCGCCCGGCACGGGCGCGCGGGGACAGTGGCGCGGATCGTCAACTGCGGGCGTCGATCTCGCGCCGGAGGGCCCGAACGGGGATGACCGAAGTTCCCTCCGACTTCGAATGGCGCCGAGGACCGGCCGGCCAGGTGCTCGTCTGCCGGCCGCTCGACGCCTGTGCGCGGCACCTGTTCTCCTCGCGCGATCTTCGCTATCGAGACGACCGGCTCGAGGCCGATCGGCGCAGCGTTGCCGCCGCACTCGACGTGAACCCGCCCGACGTCTTCTCGGTTTCGCAGGTCCACGGCTGCCAGGTGATGACGGTAACGATGGGCGTCGCCCCGCCGCGGGAGAGCGCGGCGGACGGACTGATCACCGCGCGGGCAGGCACCGCCGTCTCGGTCCTCGTCGCCGACTGCGTCCCGGTGCTGATCGCCGACCGGCACGGCAGGGCTGTGGCCGCCGTACACGCCGGCTGGCGGGGCACGGCCGCGGCCATCGTGATGGCCGCAGTCCAGCAGCTCGAGACGATGGGCATTCCGGCGGGCGATCTGGTCGCTGCGATCGGGCCCAGCATCGGGCCGTGCTGCTATCAGGTCGATGCGCCGGTCAAGGCGGCATTCGCTCGGCTCGGCGACGGCGCCGAGGCCTGGTTCACCGCCGATGGCGACGCACATTGGCGGCTCGATCTCTGGCGCGCGAACCGCGACCAGTTGACGCGCGCCGGCGTTCGGCCGTCGTCCGTGTTCGTGGCGCGACTCTGCACCGCCGACCACCTCGACCGATGCTGGTCGTATCGGCGGGAGGGCCGACGAACCGGCCGGATGGTGGCGGCGATTGCGCTGTCCGCGGCGAAGCCGTGACGCGGCAGGATCGGCGATTCGGATAGGATCCGTCGCGCCGGAGACCGTTGACGCATGGAACATCAGGCCACGCTGCTCATCACGACCGCGATGGGGTTCGTCATGGCGTGTGCGTTCGGCATCGTCGCGACGCGCCTGCGCCTGCCCCCGCTCGTCGGCTACCTGCTGGCGGGCATCGCGATCGGCCCGGCCTCGCCGTTCTCCTCGGGCGATGCCGAGGTCGCGAGCCAGTTGGCCGAAATCGGGATCATCCTGTTGATGTTCGGCGTCGGCCTGCACTTCTCGACCGCCGATTTGCTGGCCGTGCGATGGGTGGCCATCCCGGGCGCGGTGGGGCAGATTGCCGTCGCGACCGCGATCGGCACGCTCGTCGCGATGGGCTGGGGGTGGACGCTGCCCGCCGGGCTCGTCCTGGGGCTCGCCCTCTCGGTCGCCAGCACCGTCGTCGTCCTGCGCGCCCTTGAAGAGCGGGCCGCCGTGACGTCGGCCAACGGACGGATCGCGGTCGCGTGGCTGGTCGTCGAGGACCTGGCGATGGTGTTGACGCTCGTGCTGCTGCCGGCGCTGGCCAGCGTCGTCGGCACGGGGCAGGAGGCTGGAGGGCACGCCGCCGCCGCAGAGGGGCCTGTGCTCGTGCTCGTGGGCCTGACGATCGGCAAGATTGCCGTGTTTCTCGCGCTCGTGGCGGTGCTGGGCCCGCGCGTCGTGCCGTGGGTGCTGCAGCAGGCGGCTCGGACCGGGTCGCACGAGCTCTTCACGCTGGCGGTGCTCAGCATCGCGCTCGGCGTCGCCTACGGCGCATCGACGCTGTTCGGCGTGTCGTTCGCGCTCGGGGCGTTCTGTGCGGGCGTCGTGCTCAGCAAGTCGGATCTCAGCCACCGGGCGGCGGAGGAGTCGCTGCCGCTCCAGCATGCGTTCGCCGTCATCTTCTTCGTGTCGGTCGGGATGCTGTTCGATCCGTCGATCCTCGTCCGGGAGCCGGTCGCCGTGCTGTGGGTGCTGTTCATCATCCTGATCGGCAAGTCGATCGTGGCGTTCGCGATCGTGCAGGCGCTCGGCTATCCCGTCAGCACGGCCCTGACCGTGTCGGCGAGCCTTGCGCAGATCGGTGAGTTCTCGTTCATCCTCGCGGGCCTGGGCATTTCGCTCGGCCTGCTTCCTCCGACCGGCCGCGATTTGATCCTCGCCGGCGCCCTGCTGTCGGTGGCGCTCAATCCGCTGGCGTTCGCGTCGGTCCGTCCGCTCCAGCGCTGGATGCGCAGCCAGCGGCGGATCATGTCGCGCGTCGAGCCGGCCCAGGATCTCCGTCTGGCCAGGCTGCAGGCGGCGCTGGATGCGAACCGCACGGCGGCAGAGCGGGCATCGCTGCAACCCGACGAGCTCATCTCGCGGTGGAAGGTGTTCGGCGATCTGGACGTCGCCATGCGCACCGAGCTGCTGACGCTGTTCAAACCGAGATCGGCGGCGCCCGGCACCCGGCTCATCCGCGCCGGCGATGCGGCCGACGAGGTGTTCTTCATCTCGTCGGGCGCCGTGGAAGTCTCGGTGAAGGGCCGCCGGATTCGCCTCGGTCCCGGCGAGTTCTTCGGCGAGATGGCGCTGCTCAGCGGCGCGCCGCGGTCCGCCGACGTCACGGCCATCGACTACTGCCAACTGCTCACGCTGAGCCAGAAGGACTTCGCCGCGTTCCTCGGCCGTCATCCGGAGTTGCGCGCGAGGCTCGACGAAGTGGCCCGCGCCCGCAACGAGATGAACCGCCTGCTCCCGGATCCGGCCGCGGATGCGCCGGCCGTCGGCACGGTGGGGCGGTAATCGATGTCGACGCCGGCCGCTGCCGACGCGCCACGCCTGAACTCGCCGCGCCAGGTGCTGTTCGCCAGCCTCGTCGGCACGACCATCGAGTTCTTCGATTTCTACATCTACGCCACCGCCGCGGTGCTGGTCTTTCCCCGGCTGTTCTTTCCGGCCTCGAATCCCGCGTCGGCCACCCTCGCGTCGCTCGCGACGTTCGGCATCGCGTTTCTGGCGCGCCCGATCGGCTCGGCGCTGTTCGGCCATTTCGGCGATCGCGTCGGCCGAAAGGCGACGCTCGTCGCCGCGCTGCTCACGATGGGCCTGTCGACGGTCCTGATCGGCCTGCTGCCGACCTACGAGGCCATCGGGCTCGCGGCGCCGCTCTCGCTCGCCCTCTGCCGCTTCGGCCAAGGGCTCGGCCTCGGCGGCGAGTGGGGAGGAGCCGTCCTCCTGGCCGTGGAGAACGCCCCCGCAGGCCGCCGCGCGTGGTACGGGATGTTCCCGCAACTGGGCGCCCCGCTCGGGTTCTTCTGCTCGGGCGGCGTGTTCCTGGCACTCTCGGCGATGCTGACCGACGACCAGTTCTTCCGCTTCGGATGGCGGATCCCGTTTCTCTCGAGCGCGCTGCTCGTGCTGGTCGGGCTGTACGTGCGGCTCACGATCACCGAGACGCCGGTGTTCGAGCGGGCCAGGCACCGGCAGGCTCGTGTGAAGGTCCCGATGCTCGTCGTGCTGCGCGACTTTCCCGGCACGCTGGCGATCGGCACCGTCGCCGCGCTCGTGACGTTCGTGCTGTTCTACCTGATGACGGTGTTCACGCTGGCGTGGGGCACCGGACCGCTCGGCTACGGCCGCGAGGAGTTCCTGTTGATGCAGCTCGCGGGCATCGGCTGCTTCGCCGTGACGATCCCGTTCTCGGCGGTGTTCGCCGACCGCCACGGCCGACGCCGGACGCTGCTATGGGTCACGGCCGCCATCGCGCTCTTCGGCGTGGTCTTTCCGCCGGTCTTCGTCAGCGGACGAGCCGGCGCGATCGCGGCGATGAGCCTGGGGCTCGCCTTGATGGGGATGACGTACGGCCCGCTCGGCACGACCCTGTCGGAGCTCTTCCCGACGGCCGTGCGCTACACTGGCAGCTCGCTTACCTTCAACCTGGCCGGCATCTTCGGCGCCTCGTTCGCGCCGTACATCGCGACGGCGCTCGCCAGCACGTACGGGCTTCACGCGGTCGGCGTCTATCTCAGCGCCGCCGCGGCGCTCACGTTCGTCGCGCTCTGGCTCGCGCGGGAGACGCGCGACGTCGATCTCACAGCTTGAAGAGGTCGTCGAACGCCTTGCGCGCGCTGGACGAAGACGACGAGGGCGTGGATCCGGTTTCGCGTTCGATGCTCACCCGCGGTGCGAACAGCGGGCAGTCGTTGGCGGCGTCCTTCGGCGACACGCGCGCGGCGATCGTCTGACGGCATTCGAACCGGGCGCCGGAGTCGAACGACGCGCACTGGATGCAGGCGTGCAGCGCCACGCCGCACTGTCCGCAGACGCTTCGCAGGCCGACGTCGGGACGCTCCATGCGCCCGCATCGCGCGCAGCGAAACACGTCCTTGAATCCCGGCACGTTCGGGACGCGAGGGTCGCGAGGCAGCCTCGGGTCGTGCGGCTCCTTGGGCCTCTCTGCCGGCAGCCCCGCGCGATCGCGGCGGTCGACGTCCTGGTATCCGCGCTGCCGGTATTTTCGTTCGGACATGACGTGGCCTACCCGGCCGACGGGCCGGCAGCGGCCGCGACGCGCTCGGCTTCGTCCATCGCGACGTTGGCCAGCCGGTCCGCGTCCTTGTTCAGCTCGCGGCGCACGTGTTCGAACTGCACACGGCCGATGCGATGGGCGAGCAGCCGGGCCTGGCCGTGCAGCGGCTTCAGCCCGTCGTGCTTCACCTTGTAGACGCCCTTCATCTGCTGCACGAGGAGCAGCGAGTCGGACCGCACGTGGACGTCGGTGGCACCCTGCGCCACGCACCATTCGAGCGCGGCGAGCAGGCCCTGGTACTCGGCGACGTTGTTGGTGGCATGCGGCAGTGCGCCCCAGAGTTCGGCCGCCGTGGCGCCGTCCGGCGTGCGGATGATCGCACCCCAGCCGGCCGGCCCGGGGTTGCCTCTGGCTCCGCCGTCGATGTTGGCCAGAAAGGCGGGCATCACGGCGCGGCAGCCGGCGGCGCCGGCTTCGGAACGGCGTAGAGGATGCGCTGGCAGCTGTCGCACTGCACGATGTCCTCGTTTCGACGGATCTGCTGGGCGACGGCCGGCCGCAGCCTCACGTGACAGGCCGCGCAGATGTCGCCGTCGATCGACACGACGGCGAGCATGCGGCGCTGCTTCAGGATCTGCTCGTACTTGGCGAGCACCGCGGACGGCACGTCGCGGGCGGCCGGCGCACGCTCGGCCGCGAGGCGGCGCAGATCCGCGTCGAGCGCGTCACGCTCGGCCGCGAGCGTCTGCCCGAGGGCGCCGCGCTCCCGACGCGCCTCGGCGAGCGCCGCTTCGGCGGCGGCGAGGTCGGCGCCAATCCCGTCGGCCTCGTCGAGCAGCAGGAGGATCTGCTCCTCGAGCGTGTCCTTGCTGGTTCTGGCAGTCGCGATCTCGCTCAGCAGCGCCGTGAACTCCTGGTTCGTCTTCACGGCCGCCTTGTGGTCCTCGAACCGGCTCAGCCTCGTGTCCACCTCGGCGACCTGCTTCTCCAGCTCGCGCCGCGCGCGATGGTTCTCCGCGAGCCGGGCCTTGGCCGCGTCGACGGCCATTTCGGCCTCCGACACCGCAACATCCGCCGCGCGCTCGAGCCCCGGCAGATCCCCAAGCCGCCGGCGCGCCTGCTCGGCGGCCGAGTCAAGCTGCTGCAGCGCAATCAACGCGGTCAGAACGGGAGACATCGAAGGGCAAAGGGCAGAGGGCAAAGGGCAAAGGTTAGGGCAGAGGGCAAAGGAAGGGCAAAGGGACGAGCAAGGGCAAAGGGACGAGCATGGACAAAGGGACGAGCATGGACAAAGGGACGAACAAATGCAAAGAGACGAGCAAGGACAGAGGGACGAGCAAGGGTCAAGGGACGAGCATGGACAAAGGGACGAACAAAGGCAAAGAGACGAGCAAGGGCAAAGGGGCGAGCAAGGAGCAAGGGGCGAGGAAGGGACGAGCGATGGGGGAAGGGAAAGGCAGGAAAGAGGCTCCGGACAGTGCGAACAGAAAGACGAGCGAGGGCGAAGTGGGAACAAGAGACGAGGAGGGAGGGGGAACGTCCCGAAGGTCGAGAAACCAAAGTGCCTGTAGACATCGACTGTCCGCCCTCGTCCTGCCGTGCCGCCCTGCGTTCCGCTGCTCCGGCGCGCCTGCTACGCCGCCGACTTTCTCTTCCTTCGCCGCCGTCCGTCAACCCTTCCCCCCTTCTGCCTCTCTGCCTCTTCCCTTGTAGCTCTTTCCCCTTTCCCCTTTTCCTTTTTCCCTTCCTTTGACCTTTCCCCTTCACCTTTGCCCTTTGCCCTCTGCCCTTTGCCCTGTCTTGGTGGGCCCCCCAGGATTCGAACCTGGGACCAACCGGTTATGAGCCGGCAGCTCTCACCGCTGAGCTAGGGGCCCGGGAGCTACCGGGTTTCGAGGAATGGACGCAGCCGGCGGCTCCGGGACGGATGCCGCAGTTTGCGGAGCGCCTTGGCTTCGATCTGCCGGATACGCTCGCGGGTCACGGCGAAGCTCTGGCCCACTTCTTCGAGCGTGTGCTCCGATCCCTCGCCGACGCCGAACCGCATCTTGATCACCCGCTCCTCGCGCGGCGTCAGCGTTTTCAGGACGTCGTCGGTCTGTTCCTTGAGGTTGAGGTTGATGACGGCCTCGGCCGGCGACACGACGTTCGTGTCGGGAATGAAGTCGCCGAGATGCGAGTCCTCCTCTTCGCCGATTGGCGTTTCCAGCGAGATCGGCTCCTGCGCGATCTTGAGCACCTTGCGGACCTTCGACACCGGGATGTCCATCCGCTGGGCGATCTCCTCCGACGTCGGCTCGCGGCCGAGTTCCTGGACGAGCGCCCGCGACGTCCTGATCAGCTTGTTGATCGTCTCGATCATGTGGACCGGGATCCGGATGGTGCGCGCCTGATCGGCGATCGCGCGCGTGATCGCCTGCCGGATCCACCACGTGGCGTACGTCGAGAACTTGTAGCCGCGGCGGTATTCGAACTTGTCGACCGCCTTCATCAGGCCGATGTTGCCTTCCTGGATCAGATCGAGGAACTGCAGCCCGCGGTTCGTGTACTTCTTGGCGATCGACACCACGAGGCGGAGGTTGGCTTCGACCAGCTCCTTCTTCGCCTGCTCGGCCTGCGCCTCGCCTTCGAGGATGGTGCGCAGCGTGTTCGTCAGATCCTCGACCGGCTGCTCGAGCTTCGCCGCCATGGCGCGGATCTCGCGGCGTAGCTCGTCCTTGTGCTTCAGGAGCAGCTTCTTCTCCTCCTCGCGGAGCTTCTTCTTGCCCTTGGCGTCGAGCTTCTGGTCGATGAGCCGCACCTCGCGCTGGCGGGCCTGGATGTCCTCGACGGCGCTCTTGAGGCCGTCGATCAGCCGGCGCTTCACCATCTCGGTGAACTCGATCTTGCGGATCAGGCGCGAGAGCTCGACGTGGGCGCGCAGCGTCTTCCACCGGGCGCGGCGGTGCTTCCGCTTCTCGGATTTCGGAATGTCGGCGAGCTTCTGCTGGAGCTTGTTCGTGGCCTCGAGCTGCAGCTTCACCCGATCGACCTGCTTCAGGAACTCCCGCTGGCGCGCGGCGATCTTCTCGTCGGTGATCTCTTCCTCGTTGAAGACGACGAGCTCGCGCACGGTGCGCTCGCCGCGGCGGAGCTGCTCGCCCATCTCGATGACTTCCTGCGTCACCTTCGGCGTCCGGGAGATGGACTTGATGACGGCCAGCTTGCCCTGCTCGATGCGCTTGGCGATCGCGACCTCGCCCTCGCGCGTGAGCAGCGGCACCGTGCCCATCTCGCGGAGGTACATCCGCACCGGATCGTTGGTCTTGTCGAGCGCGCCGGGCGTGAGATCGAGATCGCCCTCTTCGCCAGCCTCGCCCTGGAGCTTGTCGTCGCGGTAGCTCTTCTCGGAGTCGACGACCTCGATGCCCGCACTGCCGAACGTGCTGAACAGATCATCGAGTTCCTCGGAGGACGTGATGTCCGCCGGGAGCAGCTCGTTCACTTCGTCGTACAGCAGGTAGCCTTTTTCTTTGCCGATCGTGATGAGCTGCCGAATCTCGTCGTACTTTTCTTCAATGGACAAGGCCACGTCTCCTTAGGTCAACGCCTCGAGCCGCGTCAGCAGCTCCTTCTTGCGATCCCACAGCGCGCTCAGGCGCGCGTCGGTCATCTCCGAGCGCTCCTGCAGCGCGTCGATCTCGTGCTGCACGTCCGCGAGATCACGTTCCGTGCGCAGCCGCTTGAACGCCGCGACGCAGTCGGCCGGCGGCGCCACCGGCGCGTCGTCGCGGCTCGCGCGATCCAGCAGCGCCCGCTCGCCCCCGCTCAGCCGCTCGCGCAGCAGCCCTGGCAGCAGCTCGGGCGGCAGCTCGGCGAGCGTCGCGGCCAGCCGGAAGATCGGGGCCGCGAGCAGCCCGTCCAGATCCTCGGGATCGAGCCGCGCCATCGCGCCGAGCCCCTCGACCGGCCGATGCACGAGCGTCCACAGCAAGCCCTGCTCGGCAGGACGCAGCCGCACCGAGGCCGGCACGGCCAGCGCCGGTGCGACCGTGCGCCGCTGCGCGGCCGCCTCGCGAATCAGCTCGCGCACCACCGACTCGGTGATCCGCGCCTTGTGCGACAGACGATCCGCGAACTGATCCCGGACCGCCGCGTCGGGAATCGTTGCCGCGACCTTCAGCATCGCGTCGAGAAACCGCTTCCGGCTGTCGGGCCGCGTCCAGTCGACGCCCGCCGCAGCCCGATCCAGCAGGAAGTCCAGGTACGGCTGCGATCGGGTCAACCGCTCGACGTACGCCTTCGCCCCGTTGGATCTGATGAACACGTCAGGGTCGTGGCCGGCCGGCAGCACGGCAACGTTCACCTGAAAGCCTTCGGTGACGAGCAGCTCCGACGATCGTGCTGCGGCGTTCTGGCCGGCCGCGTCCGGATCGAAGCTGAGCACCACCTTGCTGGCGAAGCGCTTCAACGTGCGCGCTTGCGCCGGCGTCAGGGCCGTGCCGCAACTCGCCACGACGGGGTGCACCCCGGCCTGCCACACCTGCGCCAGGTCGAAGTACCCCTCGACCAGCACACTGTAATTGTGCTTCCGTACGGCCCCTTTCGTCACGTCAAGACCGTAGAGCGTCCGGCCTTTCGTGTAGATCGGCGACTCCCGCGAGTTCAGGTACTTCGGGACCTGGCCGGGATCGAGCGCCCGGCCGCCGAAGGCGACGACCGCCCCGGTGTCCCTCGCGATTGGGATCATCAGCCGCAGCCGAAACCAGTCTGACAGCCTCCCCCCCCGGTCGACCACCAGGCCGCTCCTCACCTGCCATTCCGGCGAAACGCCGCGGGCGGTGAGCCGGGTGTGGAGCGTGTCGCGGCCACCCGCCGGAGCGAACCCATAGCGAAATGTCCGGATCGTCTCGCCGGTCAGCCCACGCTCCTCGAGCGCGCGCCGCGCCGGCGCGGCGGCTGGCGACGCCAACTGCTCAGCATAGAACGCGGCGGCTTCTTCGTGAATCCTCAAGAGCGTGTCACGCTCGGCCGCCGCGGCCCGGGCTTCGGGCCCCCCGTCCGCCTCCGGAATCGCCAGGCCCGCGCGCTGGGCGAGGTATCGGACCGCGTCGGGGAACGAGACCTTCTGCTGGAGCTCGACGAACTTCACGGCGTCGCCGCCGGCGCCGCAACCAAAGCACTTGAAGAACCCCTTTTCGCGATTGACCGTGAAGGACGGCGTCTTCTCCTGGTGAAACGGACACAGGCCTTTCAGGCTCGCGCCGGCCTTGCGCAGCGGCGTGACTTCGTTGATGACCGCCGCGATGTCGGTCTGCGCCTTGAGATCGTCCAGAAAGGACTGAGCGAACAGCGCCATCTAGTCCTTGAGCTCCACGATCGTCGCCGCCCGTCCACCTTCGTTCTCCTGGGCGGGTCCCACGGACGCGACGAGCGGGTGACGCCGAAAGAACGTCGTCAGCGCGTCCCGCAGCCGGCCGGTGCCGTATCCGTGCACGATTCGCAGCCGGCGCTCATCGGCGAGCAGCGCATCATCGAGGAACTTCTCGGCGCGGTCAATGGCTTCGTCGACCGTGGCGCCGATGAGCACGAGCTCCCTCGCCGCACCGCCCGTCGCCGCCGTCGCCGTGCTGGTGTGGGGCGAGCGCGGCGCGGTCGGCGGGCGGCGCGCGGCCGCATCCGGCGCGGCGCGAAGATCCTCCCGCTTGACCCGCATCCGCTTGCCACGCAGCTCCACCGTGATCGACGTGCCCGAGACGTCGCGGACGACGGCTTCGGCGCCGAGCATGGGCACGAACACCGTCTGACCGACCGCCGGCGGCGCGGTGAGCGCCGCCGCGGCGTCCTCGGCCGCCTGAGGTTCGAGGCCCGCGCCGATCGCGTTGAGGGCCGACAACGCGCCCGCGCGCAGGCTGCCGACGTCGCCCGTCGAGAGCGCCGGCTGCCGCTGGCGCGCGCCGGCTCCGGCACGCTCGACGAGCGACTGCGCCTGCTGCTTCACCGTGCTCACGACGCGGTCGACCTCGGCGCGCGCTTCGCGGAGCTTCTCGTTCAGCCGCTCTTCATGACGCCGCTTGAGCACGGCCTCGCGCTCGGCCAGCCGGGCTTCGCGCGCCAGGAGCGCGGCACGCGTGTCGGCCAGCGAGGTTCGCTCGGCCTCGACCTCGGCCCGCGCCCGCTCCAGCGCGCCCATCTCGTGATCGATCCGCGCGAGGTGCGCCGCCAGTTGCGACTCCCGGTTGGACTGCCGCGATCTCGCATCGGCGATCACCTCGGCGGGCAGGCCCAGCCGCTCGGCGATCTCGAACGCGAGGCTGCGGCCCGGCGCGCCGTACAGCAAACGATAGGACGGCGCGTACGTCTCCGGATCGAAGCCGAACCCCGCCGTCATCACGCCTGCCGTCGTGGCGGCGTACGATTTGAGCGTGTCGTCGTGGGTCGTCGCGACGACGAGCGCGCCCCGCCGCCGGAAGTGCTCGACGAGGGCGGCGCCGAGCGCGCCGCCTTCAGCGGGATCCGTTCCGCTGCCGACCTCGTCGAGCAGCACGAGAGCCGGGAGCTGCAGGTCGCGATTCATCGCCACGATGCGCGTGATGTGCGCCGAGAACGTGCTCAGGCTCGCGGCGATCGACTGCTCGTCGCCGATGTCCGCGAACACGCTCGCGAACGGCGTGAACCGGCTGCCCTCGTCGACGGGGATGAACAGGCCGCTCTGGGCCATGAGCGCCAGCAGTCCGAACGCTTTGAGCGCAACCGTCTTGCCCCCGGTGTTCGGTCCCGAGATCACCAGCGCGCGCGTGGGTGGCACGAGCACGAGGTCCGACGGGACGACCACGCCGCGCGCGTCGCGCGCATCGTCGAGCAGGTCGCGCATCGCCGGAATCAGAAGAGGATGGCGCGCGCCGAGCAACTCGAGCCGCCCGTCGGCCGTGAGCGCCGGACCGATGCCGTCCATCCGCTTGGCGAGCTCCACCTTCGCGTACAGTTCGTCGGCATCGGCCGCGACGTCGAGCGTGGCGCTGAACTCCTCGCGGCGCGCGCGAAACGCATCCGTGAGCCCGCGCAGGATCCGGAGAACCTCGGCGCGTTCCCGTTCGACGAGCGTCACGACCTCGTTGTTGAGCTCGACGGTCGCGATCGGCTCGAGGTAGAGGCTGGCGCCGCTCGTGGAGCTGCCGTGCACGATGCCCGGCACGGCGTCACGATGTTCCGCGCGGACGACGACGACGTAGCGGCCGTTGCGGTCCGTGACGATCTGATCCTGCAGGTACTTCGCCGTCTCGCGCGCGCGCGTGAGCCCTTCGAGCGTCGACCGCAGCCGCGCCCGCCGCCGCCGCAGCGTGTCGCGCAGTTCGCGCAGCGCCGGGCTGGCATGGTCGTTCACGTCCCCGGACGGGTCGATGGCGCGCCGGATCGCATCGACTTCTTCGCCGAAGAGCGCCGCGCGCCCGGCCACGGCGGCCAACGGGGAGGTGTAGTCTTCCGACGGCCACCCGGTGGAGCGGCGGATCGCCGACACGACCGTGCCGATCGAGTCGAGCAGGCGCGCCATGCTCAGCAGTTGCAGCGGCTCCAGCGGCCGCTCGCCGACCTCGAGGACGGTCAGCGTGGCGACGAGATCCTCGGGCGCCCATATCGCCAGCGAGCCGCCGCGGCGCACGAACTGGACGGCCTCGGCCGTCAGCATCAGCCGCGCGCGAACGTCGTCGGGATCAACGCTCGGCTGCAGCGAGCCGGCGCGCGCTCGGCCGAGCGGCGTGGACGCCAGCGCGGCCAGCGCGTCGAGCACGCGATCGAACTCCAGCGCACGGAAGACACCAGGGTGCATCGAGGGGAACGCCCGGAAGCTGGGCCGTGTGGATTATGACAAATCCAGGTGCGTGATGGCGTTCGCCACGGCCGCCGCGCCGAAGCCGTTGTCGATGTTGACGACGGCGACGCCGGTCGCGCAACTGTTGAGCATGGCGAGCAGCGCGGCCAGACCGTTGAAGCTCGCTCCGTAGCCCACGCTCGTCGGCACCGCCACGACCGGCACCTTCACGAGGCCGCCGATCACGCTGGCCAGCGCCCCTTCCATGCCGGCGACGACGACGATCACGCGCGCGGACAGCAGCCGATCGCGTTCGGCCAGCAGGCGATGCAGTCCCGCCACCCCGACGTCGTACAGCCGGTCGACGTCGTTGCCCATCACCTCGGCGGAGATGGCGGCTTCCTCGGCGACCGGCAGGTCCGAAGTTCCCGCGGCCGCGACCAGGATGACACCCCGACCCTTCGGGGCATCGATCCGCCGCTCGATGATCCGGGCGCGCTCGTGATACACCGCGTCCGGCACGAGTTTGGCTAGTTCGGCGAACGCATCGGCATCGGTGCGGGTGACGAGCAGGCTGTGGCCCCGGCCGACGATCGCCGCGGCGATCCGGGCGACTTGATCGGGTGTCTTGCCCTGCCCGTAGATCACCTCGGGAAAGCCCTGGCGCACGGAGCGCCCGTGATCGACGCGTGCGAAGCCGAGGTCCTCGACGCCGGTGCCGGCCATGTCGTGGATGGCCGCCTCTGCCGCCGCCGGGTCGAGATCGCCGGCACGGACGGATTCGAGCAGCGCCCGCAACGACGGCAGGGGCAGCGACGTTCGCAGGTCGTGTGGTCTCACGGGGTGTTTGACTCAGCCGAGACGAGCTTCCTAGAATGACACGTTGCGCCGCGTGCGGCGCGTTCTATTTTATGACGACACCCGAGACGATCACCCTCGTCTGCTACTTCTTCGTGCTGAGCATCCTGGGCCTCTACGGGTGGCACCGCTACTTCATCGTCTACGAGTACATGAAGCACAAGGATCGCGTGCCGGGGCCGCCCCCGCCGGTGAGCGAGTGGCCGGTCGTCACGATCCAGCTTCCCATCTACAACGAGATGTACGTCGTGGATCGACTCGTGGACGCGGTCACGGCGATCGACTATCCGCGCGAACGTCTCGAGATCCAGGTGCTCGACGACTCGACCGACGAGACCCGAGAGATCGCGGAGCTGGCGGTTCGTCGTCACGCGGCGCGCGGGTTCGACATCAAGTACCTCCACCGTACGAATCGCGTCGGGTTCAAGGCCGGGGCGCTCGAGGCGGGGCTGGCGTCGGCCAAGGGCGAGCTCATCGCGATCTTCGACGCCGACTTCGTGCCGCCTCGGAACTTCCTGAATCAGACCGTGCCGTACTTCTCCGAGGACGACCGGTTGGCCGTCGTGCAGGCCCGGTGGGGCCATCTGAACCAGGGCTACTCGCTGCTCACGAAGGTCCAGGCGATCCTGCTCGACGGCCACTTCGTCCTCGAGCACGGCGGCCGCAACCGCGCCGGCTGCTTCTTCAACTTCAACGGCACCGCCGGTGTCTGGCGGCGGGAGGCGATCGCCGACGCGGGCGGTTGGCAGCACGACACGCTGACCGAGGACCTCGATCTGAGCTATCGCGCACAGTTGCGCGGCTGGCGGTTCAAGTTCCTGCCGGACCTGGTCACGCCGGCGGAAGTCCCGGTGGAGATGAACGCGTTCAAGTCGCAGCAGCACCGGTGGGCCAAAGGATCGATTCAGACGTGCCGCAAGGTCCTCCCGTACCTGCTCGTCGCGGACCTGCCGCTCAAAGTGAAGGCCGAGGCGTTCTTCCACCTGACGGCGAACTTCAACTACCTGCTGATGCTCGCGCTCTCGGCGCTGATGTTCCCCGCGATGGTCGTGCGCTACGAGATGGGCTGGAGCGAGATGCTCCTCATCGACATCCCGCTGTTCGCCGCCGCGACGTTCTCGGTCTTCAACTTCTATCTCGTGAGCCAGCGCGAGGCGTATGCGGACTGGCGGACGCGCGTGAAGTATCTTCCGGCGGTCATGGCGATCGGCATCGGGCTGTCGGTGAACAACGCGCGGGCCGTCATCGAGGCGCTGTTCGGCCAGCCCGGCGAGTTCGCCCGCACGCCGAAGTACGGCATCGAGCGGCGGCAGGACGACTGGACCCACAAGAAGTACCACCAGTCGATGCCGATCCAGCCCTTCATCGAGCTGGTGCTCGGTCTCTACTTCACCGCGACGGTGGCGTACGCGCTGGCGAACGGGATCTACGGGACGCTGCCGTTCCTCGTGCTCTTCCAGTTCGGCTACCTCTACATGGGCCTGATGTCCATCCTCCAGCAGTTCCGCGGCGACGATGTGCTCGTGAAGGCGCCGCAGGCGGCGCGCGGCGAGTAGCCCGATCCATGGCCGTCGACACGCCTGCCAAGGCCGGGCTCGAGGACGTCGTCGCCGGCCAATCGGCGATCTGTTTCATCGACGGAGACCGCGGCGTCCTCGCCTATCAGGGATACGACATCCACGATCTGGCGGACGCCGAGCGCGGCGTCTCGTTCGAAGAGGTGTGTCATCTCCTGTGGCACGGCCGGCTGCCGACACGCGCCGAGCTGGGCGATCTGCAGACCCAGCTCGCCGCCGCACGCGTGTTGCCGGAGGCGATGATCCGGGCGATGAAGTCGCTCCCGCGAGTGGACGGCATGGACGCGCTGCGCACGCTCACGTCGATGCTGGCGCACTACGACCCGGACGCCGGCGAGGCGTCGCCGCCGGCGAACTACCGCAAAGCCGTGCGGCTCACGGGCCAGCTCGCCGCGCTCGTCGCCGCGTGGGGCCGGCTGTCGGCGGGCGGCGGCTGGATCGATCCCGATCCGGCGCTGAGCCATGCGGCCAACTTCCTCTACGTGCTCACGGGGCGACGTCCGTCCTCGATCGCCTCGCGCGCGTTCGACGTCTCGCTCGTGCTGCACGCCGACCACGAGCTGAACGCCTCGACGTTCGCGGCGCGGGTCGCGGCGGCCACGCTCACCGACCTGCACTCGGCGATCGTCGGCGCGATCGGCGCGCTCAAGGGGCCGCTGCACGGCGGTGCGAACGCCGCCGTGATGAAGCTGCTGATCGAGATCGGCCGCGACGCCGGTCCGGACCGCGCCGAAGCCGTCGTGCGCGCGAAGCTCGCGCGCAAGGAGAAGATCCCGGGCTTCGGGCATCGCGTGTACCGGACGGAGGATCCGCGCGCGACCCATCTGCGCCGCTTCTCGAAGGTGCTCGGCGACATGGCGGGCGAGCCGCAGTGGTACGAGATGTCGCAGCGGATCGAGCAGGTGGTCACGGCCGAGAAGAAGCTGTACCCGAACGTCGACTTCTACTCGGCGACCGCGTTCCACGCGATGGGGATTCCGACCGATCTCTACACGCCGATCTTCGCCGTCAGCCGTATCTCTGGATGGACGGCGCACGCGCTCGAGCAGTACGCCAACAACCGGCTCATCCGGCCACGAACGGAGTACATCGGCCCGGCCTATCCGCAGCAGCTCCTGCCGCTGGACCGCCGCTGACGACGGTTGCTGGTTGCAGACGTCGCGTCAGTCCGCGCGACACGACACGATCGGATTCGCAGCCGCCGATGTGCGGCGCGCGCAGCGCCCTTCCGGCGGCCCGGCGCCATGAGACCGCGTCTCCGCGCTCCGAGGTGCTCGTCGCCCGGCGCGAACGCCTCCGGACGCGTGCGACATAATAGGGGACGCTGCCGGCATGGACTCGCGCTTCATCAGGAACTTCTCGATCATCGCCCACATCGACCACGGCAAGTCGACGCTCGCGGACCGTTTCCTCGAGCTGACCGGCGCGCTCCAGGCTCGCGAGATGGAAGCGCAGGTGCTCGACAGCATGGATCTCGAGCGCGAGCGCGGCATCACGATCAAAGCGCACGCCGTCCGGCTGAACTACCGTGCGCGGGACGGGCAGGACTACGTGCTGAACCTGATCGACACGCCGGGCCACGTGGACTTCTCGTACGAGGTGACGCGCTCGCTGGCCGCCTGCGAGGGCGCGCTGCTGCTGGTCGACGCCTCCCAGGGCGTCGAGGCGCAGACCCTGGCGAACGCGTACCTCGCCGTCGAGCACAACCTGGAGATCATCCCGGTCATCAACAAGATCGATCTTCCGGGCGCGCAGCCGGACGAGGTGCGCCGGCAGATCGAGGAGATCATCGGCCTCGATGCGAGCGGCGCGATTCTCGCGAGCGGCAAGGCGGGTACCGGCGTCCCCGAGATCCTCGAGGCCATCGTCACGCGGCTGCCGCCACCGGCGGGCGACGAAGGTGCGCCGCTCAAGGCGCTCGTCTTCGATTCGTGGTACGACGCGTACCGCGGCGTCGTCATCCTCACGAGGGTGATCGACGGCGTCCTGCGGCCGGGCATGAAGATCCGGTTCATGGCGACCGGCCAGGACTATCAGGTCGAACAGCTCGGCGCCTTCACGCCGAAGCCGGTGCCGGTGGCCGAGCTCGGCGTCGGCGAAGCCGGGTTCATCGTCGCCAACATCAAGAACGTCGCGGACGCGAAGATCGGTGACACCATCACCGAGCCGGGACGGCCCACGCTCACGCCATTTCCCGGCTTCAAGGAGCTCAAGCCGATGGTGTTCGCCGGGCTGTACCCGGTGGAGGCGTCGCAGTATCCCGAACTGCGCGAGGCGCTCGAGAAGCTGCGGCTCAACGATGCCTCGTTCTTCTTCGAGCCGGAAACGTCGGCCGCCCTGGGATTCGGGTTCCGCTGCGGCTTCCTCGGACTGCTGCACATGGAGATCGTGCAGGAGCGGCTCGAGCGCGAGTACGGCATGGACCTCGTGACGACGGCGCCGGGCGTGCTGTATCGGGTGACCACGACCGACGGCACCGTGCGGGAGATCGACAGCCCGGCGAAGCTGCCCGAGACCGGGCTCATCGAGCGGATCGAGGAGCCGGTGATCACCGCCACGATGCTGACGCCCTCGGAGTTCGTGGGCGGCATCCTCGAGCTCTGCCAGGAGAAGCGCGGCATTCAGAAGGGACTGGACTACGTCTCCAAGGATCGCGTGCTCATCACGTACGAGCTTCCGTTCAACGAGGTCGTGCTCGATTTCTACGATCGGCTGAAGACCATCTCGCGCGGCTACGCGTCGCTCGACTACCACGTCACCGGGTACTGGGAGTCGCCGCTCGTCAAGCTCGACATCCTGGTGAACGCCGAGCCGGTCGACGCGCTCTCCATCATCGTCCACGAGGACAACGCCTACGCGCGCGGCCGTGCCCTCGCGTCGAAGATGCGCGAGCTGATCCCGCGGCAGATGTTCGAGATCGCGATCCAGGCGGCCATCGGCAGCCGCATCGTGGCGCGCGAGTCGGTGAAGGCGCTGCGAAAGAACGTGCTCGCGAAGTGCTACGGCGGCGACATCAGCCGGAAGCGCAAGCTGCTCGAGAAGCAGAAGGAAGGGAAGAAGCGCATGAAGCGCGTCGGGCGCGTCGAGATCCCGCAGGAAGCGTTCCTGGCGGTGCTAAAGATGGGGCCGGGAGAATGAAGAAGTCCGTCGCCCGCGAGTACTTCGAGTCGCTCGTCATCGCGGTCGTGCTCGCGCTGTTCGTGCGGACCTGGGTGTTCCAGGCGTTCAAGATCCCGTCGGGATCGATGGAGCCGAACCTGCTCATCGGCGACCATCTGATCGTGAACAAGATGGCGTTCGCCCCGGCGGCCGGCGCGCTCGAGCGGACGATCCTGCCGCATCGCGAGATTCGCCGCGGCGACGTGATCGTCTTCAAGTCCCCACAGGAGCCCGAGCGCGACCTGATCAAGCGTGTGATCGGCCTGCCTGGCGATCGGCTCGAGCTGCGCCAGAAGCAGGTCTACGTCAACGGTGCGCCCCTGCACGAGCCCTACGCGCAGTTGCTCGAGCCGCCGCCTCCGCCCGGATCGCCGCCCACCGCCGACGTGCGGGTGCAGTACGGGCCCGTCACCGTTCCGGAGGGGCAGTACTTCATGATGGGCGACAACCGGGACAACTCGCAGGACAGCCGCTATTGGGGCTTCCTGCCGGCCTCGTACGTCAAGGGCGGCGCGCTGTTCATCTACTTCTCGCTGGGGGAAGGCGCGAATCCATTGGGCGTCCGCTGGTCACGGCTCCTGAACCGCGTTCGCTGAGCCTCGCCACCGCCTCCTCCCGCCGCAGCGGCGAAGCCGCCAGGAAGCCGGCGGCTCACGGCGCCGCCTCACACAGCGGGCGAATCCGCGCAGCGACGTCGACGGCCGTGAGCCCACGCACCTCGACGGTCTTGTTGCGTGCCGTGGCTCCCGAAACGATCGACACGGATCGCGGCGGCACGTCGAGCGCGCCAGCCAAGGCTGAGACGGCTGCATCATTGGCGGCGCGGTCGACCGGCGGGGCGGTGACGCGAACGAGCAGGCGCCCATCGCGTACGCCGCCAACCGTCGTGCGCGACGCCCTCGGCACGACGCGGATCGGAATCCGGACGGCGCCGCCACCAGGGGACAGGACGACCGGCAGGTCGGCGCTCACGGGCTGACGGCCGGAGCCGGCACGCGGCGGCCGAAGATGGCGGTGCCGACGCGGACCATCGTGGCGCCCTCCTCGATCGCGACTTCGAAGTCGTGGCTCATGCCCATCGACAGATCGCGGAGCGACGCGGCCGGCACACCGCTCGCGACCAGGCCGTCACGCAGCGTTCGCAAGCGCCTGAACCAGGGGCGCGATTCCTCGGGCTGCTCGGGGATCGGTGGGATGACCATCAGGCCGCGAAGGCGGACGGCGTGCGCGGTCAGGGCCGCGCGCACGAGCGGCTCGACGGCCTTCACGTCCGCCCCGAACTTGGTCTCCTCGTGCGCGAGGTCCACCTGAATCAGGACGTCCGGCGTCGCGCTCGCCTCCAGCGCGCCGCGATCCAGCCGCTGGAGCAAGTCGAGAGAGTCGACCGATTCGATGCAGGTGAATGCGGCGGCTGCCCGCCTCGCCTTGTTGCTCTGCAGATGGCCGATGAGATGCCACTCGAGTTGGAGGTCCCGGAGGGCGTCGATCTTCGCCAGGCCCTCCTGCACGCGGTTTTCGCCGAACACGCGCTGACCCGCTGCGGCGGCGACGGCGACGTCCTCGGCCGGGAACGTCTTGGAGACGGCAACGAGCGTGATGTCGGAGGGCGAACGAGAAACGCGGTGCGCCGCCGATTGGAGACGGCGACGCACCGCGTCGAGGTTGCCGGCGATGTCCGCGCGCGGCGGCATCGCTACGGCATGGACGCGATGGCCTTGGCCATTTCGGCGTTCGGGCCGTTCGGCGCGAGCTTGAGGTACTCGGCGAGCATCTTCTTCGCGTCCGGAATCTTGTTCTGCTTCACGTAGAGCATGCCGAGCTCGTAGTAGGCCTCGGCCATGTCCGGCTTCAGCTGAATCGCGCGCTCGAAGTGGGCCTGCGCCTCCTTCATCTTCGTGGCCGCGACGTCCGCCTTGCCTTCCTTCTCGGCCGCGAGCTGCATGTTGAGGGCGAGGGCCCCGGCATTGAAGGAGGAGTTGGCGTCGCCGCCGCCAGGCACGCCCATGCCGAGCGGGCCCGCGGCGAGCGCGCTGGCCTTGTCGTTCGCCTTCGACGCCTCGTCGTACCGCTTCTGCTGGTTGTAGACGGTCACGAGCATCGAGTAGGCGTCGCGATCGTTCGCGTCGAGCTCGATGGCCTTGAGAAGCGCCTTTTCCGCGTCGGCCCACTGCGACTTCTTGATGTAGAGATCCCCGATGCGGTCGTAGCAGAGCGCGCAGTTCGGCAGCTTGGTCGCCAGCTCGTTGAACTTGGTAATCGCGCCGTCGTAGTCGTTCGCTGCGATCAGCGCGTTCACCTCGGCGGCCACCTTCGTCATCTCCGCTTCCATCGCCTTGCGAGCGGCGTCGGCCGGCGGCGCAGCCGCCGTGATGACGATGTCCGGGATCTCCATGATCGAGCCCTGCCGGACCGGGACGCCCTTCATCCCGCCTTCCAGCGTTCCCTTGCGGGCGACGATGTTCATCCGGTTGCCGACGGGCATGCCGCCCTGGGCCCATTCACCCTTGCTGTTCGTCTTGACGACGTAGCGGAGGTTGACTTCTGGATTCTCCAGGATCACCTCGGCATCAGGGACCGGCTTCCCCTCGGCATCGACAATCTTGCCGCCCAATCCGCCTCGGGCGCTCTGCGCAGCCGCAGGTGCCGCCAGCACCAGCAGCCCGGAAACCAGCCAGCCCGCGATCAGCGCACGGGTGACGCTCCTGACCGTCATAACAACCTCCTCCGAGTTCAATAGTCTATACCCCATTCGACCCGGACGCAGGACCAGCGGATCGGCGCGGTACACACACCTGTCTCTACTACGCCACGGCGCCATCGTCGGTTTCGTCACGTGAGAGGAAGCGGCGCACCTCGTCGAGGTCGTCCGTGATGGGGGCCGGCGGAAGCGCGGCGAGAAAGCGCTGGCCGTAGGGCATTCGCGTCAGCCGGGGATCCAGCACGGCGAGCACCCCCCGGTCGGACCGGGTACGAATCAGCCGTCCGAGGCCCTGCAGCAGGAGGAGGGCGGCGAGCGGCACTTGGTAGTCGTGGAAGGGATGCCCGCCTTGGGTCTCGATCGCGGCCAGCCGGGCGGCGACCAGCGGGTCGGACGGCGAGGCGAACGGCAGCCGATCGACGATCACGCAACTGAGCGCCTCGCCGGCGACGTCGACACCCTGCCAGAAGCTCGCGGTCGCGAGGAGGACGGCGTGCGGCGTCGCTCGGAACTCCCGCAGCAGCGCCGAGTGCGGCGCGGCGCCCTGCGTGAGCAACGGCCACTCGAGCCGGCCATCGAGCCGCCGGTGCACGTCGTGCATCGCCGCATACGACGTGAACAGGACGAACGCACGGCCTCGCGTGCAGGCAAGCAGCCGTTCGATGACGTCTGCCGCCGCGGCATTGAACTCCGGCGATCGCGGATCGGGCATCTCCGGCGGGAGATAGAGCACCGCCTGTCGCCGGAAGTCGAACTCCGACGGCAGTTGCAGGGTGTCAGCCTCGTGCACACCCAGCCTGGAGAGCGAGTAGTCGAAGGATCGGCCGACGGCCAGCGTCGCGGACGTGAGGACCACGGCGTGCCGGCGGCCGATCACCGAGTCGCGGATGATGGCCGACGCGTCGATGGGTGCTGCGCGCAGCGCGACGCTGCGGCGGCCGCGCTCGACGTAGTAGACGTAGCGGGGATCGCCGGCGCTCGTGACGAGCTGCAGGTCGGACCGCAGCCGCTCGGTCCTGGTCCGCGCGCCGGCGAGCCCGTCCGCCTGGCCCGGTACGGCGGCCAGCGCGGTGGCCAGTCCTCCCAAGGCGTTGTCGAGCGCCGTCGCCGCCCGCCGCAGCGACGCGGCATTTGCTGCCGTCAGGACCGCGCGGTCGCCGACCCGCGCGCCCTCGTTCGGGTCCGTGCGGGCGACGTCGAACAGCCGATGGGCGGCGTCCTGCGCGGCACGAATGGCCTGGGCGCAGGCGATCAACGCCAGGGCAGGCCCGGACGCGGTCTCCACGGCCCGGTGCGTGTCGCGGGCGAGCTCGTCGACGCCCGCCTTCGTCACCGCCACGCCGAAGTACTGCGTCGCGACGTCTTCGAGCTGATGAGCCTCGTCGACGATCATCAGGTTGCAGGCGGGAACGACCTCGCCGAAGTCCCCCTGGCGCACGGAGGCGTCCGCGCAGAGCAGGTGGTGGTTGACGATCACGACGTCGGCCGCCGCCGCTTGTTCGCGCATCCGCGTGACGAAGCAGTTGTCGTAGGCCGCGCAGTGGCGGCCGAGACACTGATCGCTCGTTGCGGTCATGTCGGGCCATAGCGACAGGTCGTCCGGCAAGTCGTCGATTTCCGCACGATCACCGGTCGCCGTCACGCGCGCCCACTCCGCGATGCGAGCGGTCCAGGCGCGCTGGTCCGGCGGCAGGCTGCCCGCCGCCTCCTGCAGCCGTTCGAACCGATGGCGGCAGAGGTAGTTCGTTCGGCCCTTCATGTACGCGGCGCGGATCGAGCGCCCGAGCGCGCGTGCAAGGGCGGGCACGTCCTTGTAGAAGACCTGATCCTGGAGCGCTCGCGTGCCGGTCGAGACGAGGACCCGTTGGCCAGAGAGCACGGCGGGCAGCAGATAGGCGAGCGTCTTGCCGGTGCCCGTCCCGGCTTCCGCCACGAGCGTGCCGCCCGCCTCGAAGAGGTGCGCGATCCGGTCCGCCAGCACGCGCTGGGACGGACGCGTCTCGAAGCCGTCCAGCGCCGCGGCGATGGGGCCGTCTGGATCGAGCGCCCGCGTGACGCGGGCGCTCAGTGACCCAGCGTCGGGTACAGCGGGAACTTCCGGCACAGGGCTGCGACGTCGGCCCGTACCGCCTGCAGCACGGCCTCGTCGTCGGCAGACGAGAGCGCCCGCACGATGAGGCCGGCGATCAGATCCATCTCCGGCTCGCGCATGCCGCGGGTCGTGACCGCGGGCGTGCCGATGCGGATTCCGCTCGCCACCATGGGCGGGTTCTTGTCGAAGGGGATCGCGTTCTTGTTGACCGTGATCCCCGCGCGGCCGAGCGCGGCTTCCGCGGCCTTGCCGGTGATGCCGCGCGAGAAGACGTCCACGAGCATCAGGTGATTGTCGGTGCCGCCGCTCACGAGACGATAGCCGGCGGCGGTCAGCGCTGCGGCGAGGCGCACCGCGTTCTTCACGATCTGCTGCTGGTAGGTGCGGAACGACGGCGTCAGCGCCTCCTGGAAGCAGACGGCCTTGGCCGCGATGATGTGCATCAGCGGCCCGCCCTGCACCCCGGGAAACAGCGCGCGATCGAGATCCTTCGCGAACTCGGCCCGGCAGAGCACCATGCCGCCTCGCGGGCCGCGCAGCGTCTTGTGGGTCGTGGTCGTCACGAAGTCCGAGTGCGGCACCGGGCTCGGGTGCTCGCCGGCGGCGACGAGGCCGGCGATGTGCGCCATGTCGGTCATCACGAGGGCGCCCGCCGCGTTCGCCGTCTGCCGGATCCTCGCGAAGTCGATCTGTCGCGGGTACGCGCTCGCCCCGACGACGATGAGCTTCGGCCGATGCTCGCGCGCGAGCCGATCGAGCTCGTCGTAGTCGAGCCGTTCGTCGTCGGCGCGCACGCCGTACGGCACGATGTGGAAGTACTTGCCCGAGAAGTTCAGCGGATGGCCGTGCGTCAGGTGGCCGCCGTGGGCGAGGTTCATGCCGAGGATGGTGTCGCCCGGTTTCAGCACGGCCATGTAGACCGACATGTTGGCTTGGGCGCCCGAGTGCGGTTGGACGTTCGCGTGGTCGGCCCCGAAGAGCCGTGTCGCGCGCTCGATCGCGAGCGACTCGGCCACGTCGACGAACTCGCAGCCGCCGTAGTAACGCTTGCCCGGATAGCCTTCCGCGTACTTGTTCGTGAGCACGCTGCCGGCGGCCTCGAGCACCGGCAGGCTCACGAAGTTCTCCGAGGCGATGAGCTCGAGCCCCTCCTGCTGGCGGCGGATCTCGTTCAGGATCGCGGTCGCGATCTCCGGGTCGGCCGACGCGAGGTGTTCGAGCATCGGAGTGTGCGAGAGCAGAGCGGGAGCGCCGGCGTGGGTGTCAGCCATGGTTGTGGTTGTCGAGTGCCGAAATCTTGTCGATGCGCCGCTGGTGGCGGCCGCCGTCGAACGGCGTGTCGAGGAATGCCGAGACGATCCGGTGTGCCAGCTCGGGCGACGTCAGGCGCGCGCCGAGGGCGATGACGTTGACGTCGTTGTGCGCGCGGCTCAACTGAGCCGACGTCTCATCGACGATGGCCGCCGCCCGGATGCCCGGGATCTTGTTGGCGGCGATCGCCATGCCGATGCCGCTGCCGCACGCGAGGATGCCGCGATCGAAGCGGCCCGCGGCGACCTGCTCGGCCACGCGGGCGGCGAAGTCGGGATAGTCCACCGAGTCGGTGGAGAGCGTGCCGAAGTCGGTGTACGGAATGCCGCGCTCGTCGAGAAGCCGCTTGATCTGCTCTTTGAGGCCGACGCCGGCATGATCAGCGCCGAGCGCGATGCGCATGCGTGAAATGATAGCTGAAAACCCATGTCGCGCGTGCCGCCGACCGTCGTCGTTTCCCGCCATGGCACGGATCGCGTGCGCGCCGGCCACCCCTGGATTTACCGCTCGGATGTCGTCGAGGCCCACGCCGAGCCCGGCGATCTCGTGCGCGTGCTCGCCGATCGCCGGCGCGTGCTGGGGTGGGGATTCTGGAGCAGCCGATCGCAGATTGCCGTTCGCCTCTTGACGGCCGGCACCGAACCTCCCGACGAGCGCGCCCTCTTCGCGACGCGGATTCGGCGCGCGGCGGAGTACCGCGCCGCGCTCGGGATCGATGCGACCGCCTGGCGGCTCGTGCACGCCGAAGCCGACCTGCTGCCGTCGCTCGTCGTGGACCGGTACGCCAACGATGACGGGACGTGGTTCGTGGTGCAGACGCTCTCGCAGGCGACCGATCGGCGACTGTCGATGGTGACCGGCGTGCTCGTCGAGCAGTTCGGCCCGCGCGGTGTGCTGGCCAGAAACGATCCGCGCGTTCGCGCGCTCGAGGGCCTCGCCGAGACCGTCGAGGTCGCCTATGGCGACGTGCCGGACCGGATCGCGATCCGCGAAGGGGAGATCACGCTGCACGTCGCGCCGAGGTCGGGCCAGAAGACGGGCCTGTTCCTCGACCAGCGCGAGAACCATCGTGCGGCGGCGGAGTACGCGCGCGGCCGCGTGCTGGATGCGTTCTGCTATCAGGGGGGATTCGCGCTGCAGATGGCCAGGCGCGCCGAGCAGGTGCTCGCGATCGACAGCTCGGCGGCTGCCGTCGCAGCGACCCGCGAGCAGGCACGGCTCAACGGCCTGGAGAACGTCGAGGCCCGTGAAGCCAACGTCTTCGACGAGCTGCGGGAGCTCGCGTCGAGCGGGCGGGAGTTCGACGCGATCGTGCTCGATCCGCCGGCGTTCGCGAAGAACCGTGCGTCGGTCGACCGCGCGGTCGCGGGCTACAAGGAGATCAACCTGCGCGCCATGCACCTGCTCGCGCCGGGAGGCCATCTGATCACGTGCAGTTGCTCGTACAACGTGGACGAGCCGCTCTTCCTCGGCGTCCTTCAGCAGGCCGCGGCCGACGCACGGCGGGCCATGACGGTCGTCGAGAAGCGGATGCAGGCTCGGGATCATCCGGTGCTGCTCACCGTCCCCGAAACCTACTATCTGAAGTGCATCGTGCTTCGCCGCGTCGAGTGATGCCGGCTGGCCGGTGCTATAGTCGAGAAGCCGCCAGGGGCATCGCCGCGGCGCCGCGAGGCGCACGGTGATTGAGAGTGCACCCTTGGAACCTGATCCGGTTGAGACCGGCGGAGGGAGCGCGGCGCGTGCGCCCTCTCGTCCGGTCATGGTGACACCATGGCCTCACAGACATCCCGCTCCTATCAGCCGCTGACCGACGAGGATTTCGATCGCGCGTTTCCCGCCTCCCGGAAGGTCTACGTCGACGGGCCGCAGGGCGTGCACGTCCCGATGCGGGAGATTCAGCTCGAGCAGGGACGACGCACGATGCGGGTGTACGACGCGAGCGGGCCGCGCGGGTTCGGTCATCAGACCGGCTTGCCGGCGACACGGCTGCCCTGGATCCGCGGCCGCGGCGATGTCGTCGACGCGAGACCTGGATCGCGGGCGTTGAGAGCCGCTGGCGGCCGCGCCGTCACCCAGCGTCACTACGCGCGCCGCGGCGAGATCACGCCCGAGATGGAGTTCGTGGCGCTGCGCGAAGGGCTGCCGGCCGACTTCGTGCGATCGGAAGTCGCCCGCGGCCGGGCGATCATCCCGGCCAACGTGAACCACCCGGAGCTGGAGCCGATGATCATCGGCCGGCACTTCCTCGTGAAGATCAACGCGAACATCGGCAACTCCGCCGTCGGCTCGTCGATCGCCGAGGAGGTGGACAAGCTTCGCTGGGCGACGTTGTGGGGCGCCGACACGGTGATGGACCTGTCGACTGGCCGGGACATCCACGAGACGCGCGAGTGGATTCTCCGCAACTCGCCGGTGCCGATCGGCACCGTGCCGCTCTATCAGGCGCTCGAGAAGGTCGGCGGCCGCCCCGAGGCGCTGTCGTGGGAGGTCTACCGCGACACGTTGATCGAACAGGCGGAGCAAGGCGTGGATTACTTCACCGTGCACGCCGGCGTGCTGCTGCGGTACGTACCGCTCACCGCCCGCCGGCTGACCGGCATCGTCTCGCGCGGCGGATCGATCATCGCGAAGTGGTGCCTGGCTCATCACCAGGAGAACTTCATGTACACGCATTTCCGCGAGATCTGCGAGATCATGCGGGCCTACGACGTCGCCTTCTCGCTCGGCGACGGGTTGAGGCCGGGGTCCATCGCCGACGCCAACGACGAGGCGCAGTTCGCCGAACTGCAGACGCAGGGCGAGCTCACCCGCATCGCGTGGGACGACGACGTGCAGGTGATGAACGAGGGCCCCGGGCACGTGCCGATGCACCTGGTCCACGAGAACATGCGCAAGCAGCTCGAGTGGTGCGACGAGGCCCCGTTCTACACGCTCGGTCCGCTCACGACCGACATCGCGCCGGGATACGACCACATCACGTCGGCGATCGGCGCCGCGATGATCGGCTGGTACGGCACCGCGATGCTCTGCTACGTGACGCCGAAAGAGCATCTGGGCCTGCCGAACCGCGACGATGTGAAAGCCGGCGTGATCGCGTACAAGATCGCCGCGCATGCCGCCGACCTGGCGAAGGGCCATCCGCGCGCGCAGGTCTGGGACGACGCGCTGTCGAAAGCGCGATTCGAGTTCCGCTGGGACGATCAGTTCAATCTGGCGCTCGATCCGGTGACGGCCAGGGCCTTCCACGACGAGACGCTCCCTGCCGACGGCGCCAAGGTCGCGCACTTCTGCTCGATGTGCGGCCCTCGTTTCTGCAGCATGGAGATCACGCAGCAGATCCGGGACGCGGCCAGCGCGAAGGGCATCTCGCCCGCGCAGGCGGTCGAAGAGGGTCTGGCGGAGAAGGCCGCGGAATACGTCAGGACGCGCACGCCCTGAGGCGGTTCAGGTCAGCGACCTGGGCCCGGCGGAACGATCTGGATGATCGTCTTGTAGCGTTTCTCGGTGGTGCCCGAGACGGCGAGATACCCGGGCGAGCTGTTCCAGGTGTAGTCCTTCACGACCACGCTCGGCGGGTAGACCATCGTGTCGCTGTCGAACCGGCCGAGATCGAACTGCTGAGCCGGCGGGATCTTGAACAGCTCGCGGCCGCCGTTCTTCAGCACGCTCCGGTAGTAGGCGACGATGTCGTTGTAGGCAGCGTTCGTGCCGAACAGGTAGTAGCGCTGACCGGCGCCGGCGTCGTACGCGTCGATGAACTCGGCCGTCGGGTAGACCGGCGTGCCGGGCGGCAGTTGAGCGGTCGCCGCGGCGGGAGCCGACTGCGCAGGAGCCGGCCGATCGACTGCTGCGGCGGCCGGCACCGCCGTGGGCGGGGGAACTCGGGCCGTGGCGGGCGCATCCGGTTTCGGCGCGCCGGAATTCGGGAAGGGCCGCGGCACGGCGGGAGGCTGTGCCTGCGCGAGCAGATCGGCCGCCGCAGAAACGGCCAGACTGGCCATGAGCGCCGCAGCGGCGACGACACCAGACGTCTTCATCGGCATCTCATTATAGCGACGTTCCAGCGAGAACCCTGGGGGCGGCAGACTCGTCTCAGAGGGTAATCACCACCACCGAACCTCATCGGCGAGGCCTCGGAGGCCGTGCGATACTTGGTCACGGAGAGGAAGGCAGACGACATGGCAAGCGGATTCAAGACCGCGGCGCTCCTGGCGGGCATGAGCGCGCTCTTCATCGCGATTGGCGCGGCACTGGGCGGCGAGAACGGCGTGGTTCTCGCGTTCGGGATTGCCCTGGTCATGAACGTCGGCAGCTACTGGTTCTCCGACAAGATCGTGCTGCGGATGTATCGCGCCGTGGAAGTGGGCCAGGATCACCCGCTCTACCGGACGACGGCGCGGCTGGCCCAGCGCGCCAATCTCCCGATGCCGCGCGTGTACGTCATTCCGGACATGTCGCCGAACGCGTTTGCGACGGGACGCAACCCGCAGCACGCGGCCGTGGCCGCCACGGAAGGCATTCTCCGGCTGCTGCCACAGGACCAGCTCGAGGGCGTGATCGCCCACGAGCTCGCGCACGTGAAGAACCGCGACATCTTGATCAGCACGATCGCGGCGACGATCGCGGCGGCGATCATGACGCTCGTCAACATGGCGCGGTTCGCCGCGCTGTTCGGCGGCGGCCGCGACAGCCGCGAGGGACCGAGCCCGATCGTGCTGCTCGCCACCGCACTGCTCGCGCCGTTCGCCGCGATGCTGATCCAGGCCGCGATTTCGCGTCAGCGCGAGTTCGCGGCGGACCGCGGTGGCGCCGAGATCGCCGGATCGCCGATGGGGCTGGCGCAGGCGCTTCGCCGGATCGAGTCGGCGGCGCGACAGGTGCCGCTCGACGCCAACCCGGCGACCGCCCACATGTTCATCGTCAAGCCCTTCTCGGGCGCCGGCCTGATGTCGCTCTTCTCGACCCATCCGCCCACCGAGGCGCGCGTCAAGGCGCTCCTGGGATCACACGCCGCGCTGATCGGCTGAGTCAGCAGCTCGGCGCGCTGCTGCGGGCGAGGCCGGCCTTCCCGGCTTCGTCCGCGACCACGCGCCGCACCCCGCGCACGTAGTCCGCCGCCGCATGCGCCCCGGCGTAGAGCCGCTCGTATCGTTCGAGCAGATCCGGAAACGTCTCCTGGAGAAAGTTGAAGAAATGCTCGCGCGCGCCAGGGTCGAAGCGCGCGACACAGGAGCCGCTGAGCGGCACGCCGGCCTCGGCGATGGCCTTGAGCGTCTGCTCGATGCTCGACCGTGACGTCGAAATCCCGGGCACGAGCGGCATCATCAGCACGCCGACGCTGACGCCGGCGTCGGCGAGCTGGCGGATCGCGCGCAGCCGCTGAGCCGGAGGCGCCGTCCCGGGCTCGAGCGCGGACCACGCGCGCTCGTCCACCGACGGCACGCTCATGTAGACCTGACAGCCGGCTCGCGCGCTCGCCCGCATCAGCACGTCCTGATCGCGAACGATCATCGGCCCCTTGGTCACGATCGAGAACGGCGTGTCGGCATCCGCGAGCACCTCGAGACAGCGCCGCGTCAGACGGTAGTGGCCTTCGATGGGCTGATAGGGATCGGTGGCGGTGCCGACCGCGACGGTCTCGTGCGTCCACGTCCGTCGACCGACTTCCCGTCGGAGCGCCGCCGGTAGGTTCCGTTTGACGAGGATGACCGACGAGAAATCGTCGCCCGCACCGAGCTCGAGGTGACGCTGGTACTTGCGCGCGTAGCAGTACTCGCACGCATGGGTGCAGCCGCGATAGGGGTTCAGCGTCCATCGGAACGGCATGCCGGTCGTGCTCGCCAGCGCGGATCGGACGTCGATCTCCTGGTAGCGCGCGTTGTCGGCTCTCGCGACGGCGCTCGGCAGGCCCGCGATGCCGGCCTCGCGCACGGCGTTCGCGACGTCGCGCAGCGTCACCAATCCCCCAGCCCCCAGCTACGCGCGCGTTGAGCCGGCCTCGCGCACGGCGTTCGCGACGTCGCGCAGCGTCGGCGCGCTGTCCAGCTCTTCGAACAGCAGGTACTGGCCGTGCCGATCGGCCGTCCGGGCTCCCATGGTCGATTCCCAGGGAGCGATCCTAGGCGAAAATATGGCGTAAGGCTAGCGGCTCGAACTCGCCACGTCGGCGCGCCAGCCTTCGAGCGTGTCGCGCAGGGTCTGGTCGATCGGAATGCTCGGCGTCCAGTCGAGCTCGGACTGGATCCGGGTGGGATCCCCCTGGATGATCGGAGCGTCGTGCGGGCGGAGCCGCGCGGGATCGGTTTCGACGCGAATGGACGCGGACGAGAGCGCGATCAGGCGTTCGAGCAGGTCCTGCATGCGCGACGCGCGTCCCGAGCACACGTTGTACGGCCGGCCCGCCGTGCCGCGCGAGACGATGGTCGCGTAGGCCCGAACGACGTCGCGGACGTCGCTGACATCGCGCTTCGCGGTCAGGTTGCCGACGCGCAGGACCGGTTCCGTCAGGCCGCGCTCGATGCGGGCAATCTGGCGGGCGAAGTCGGCGATGGCGAAGCCAGGCTGCTGGCGCGGACCGATGTGGTTGAACGGCCGAGCCACCACCACGTCCAGTCCCTCTTCTGTGGCCGCTTGGAGCGCGAGCTGGTCCTGTGCCAGCTTCGAGAATCCGTACGGACTCTCCGGACGGACGCGCGCGTGCTCGTCGATGGGGCTGTCGCCGGGCTGGTAGATGTGCGCGGACGAGACCACGAGCACGCGGCAGCCGGGCCGGTAGCGCCGGACGGCATCCAGCAGATGGTGCGTGCCGAGCGCGTTGGTCTGCAGGTGGGCCAGCACGTTCTGCCACGACGTCGCGACGTTCGGTGCACCCGCGAGGTGAAAGAGCCGCGCCGGCTGTGCCTCGCGAATCGCATCGGCCACGGCCGCGCGGTCGACGACGTCCACCGGCCGCCAGGTGACGCCGCCGCGATCGGGCAGCCTTCCGCCTGGCCGGTACCAGGCGATGACGTCGGAAGACGACCCGATCAGATCGAGCAGGTGCCGGCCGGCGAAACCGGTCCCGCCCGTCACGACAGTGGCTTGCGGCATGACTACGGGCTGGTGCCGTACTGCCGCGCGTGGTATTCGCGGTAGGCGGGGTCCTGCTCCTTGATGGGCCGCCACCACCATTTGTTCTCGCGATACCAGGCCACCGTCTCGGCCAGCCCCCGATCGAACGGCACCTCCGGGCGCCAGCCGAGCTGCCGCAGCTTGCCCGAGTCGAGCGCGTAGCGGCGATCGTGGCCGAGACGATCGGGTACGTGGTTGATGAGCGCCGTCGAGCGCCCGCACAGCTCCAGGAGGCGATGCGTGAGATCGACGTTCCGCACCTCGTTGCCGCCCCCCACGTTGTAGACCTCGCCGGTGTCGCCCACTTCGAGGAGCAGGTCGATGGCGCGGCAATGATCGTCGACGTGCAGCCAGTCGCGGACGTTGAGCCCATCGCCGTAGAGCGGCACCGGCACGCCGTCGATCAGGTTCGTGATGAAGAGCGGGATCACTTTCTCAGGGAACTGGTGCGGCCCGTAGTTGTTCGACGCGCGCGTGATCACGACCGGCACGCCGTACGTCGCAAAGTAGCTGTAGGCCAGCCGATCCGCGCCGGCCTTGCTGGCCGAATACGGGTTGCGCGGCCGCAGCTCGTCCGTTTCCCGGCTGTATCCGTCCGGGACGCTGCCGTAGACCTCGTCGGTCGAGATCTGGATGAACTTCCGCAGCCGGGACGCCTCGCGCGCGGCTTCGAGCAGCACGAACGTGCCGAAGACGTCCGTCCGGATGAACTCGCCGGCGTGGTGGATCGAGCGGTCCACGTGGGTCTCGGCGGCGAAGTGCACCACGAAGTCCGCCTCGCGCACGAGCGGGGCGGAGACGGCCTCGTCGGCGATGTCCCCCTTGACGAACCGATGCCGTGGGCTGTCGATGACGTCCTGCAGGTTCTCGAGCCGTCCCGCGTACGTCAGCTTGTCGAGCGTGGTGATGTGCCAGTCGGCATGCCGCCGGTGGGCCCATCTGACGAAATTCGAGCCGATGAATCCGGCACCGCCCGTGACGAGGACGTTGAGCCCCATGGCCGCGTCATTATCTCGCACCGCCGAATGATCCCAAAGGATTGGCGAACGATCCGACGCCGGCCAGCGTGAACGAGATGCCGAACTGATGGTTGGTCGGCACGCCTCGAGCGCTCAGCAGGGGACTGTCGATCTGCTGCCAGTCGACCGAGACGCCGCAGCACTGCGAGTTGTAGTAGGCGAGCACCCGCTGCTGGACCCACCGGCGGTTGCCCATGTCGATCGTGAACCGGTACTCGCCGCCCACGTGGTTGGTCCGCGATCGCACCCGCGTGCCGCCGCTGAGGAAGTGGCTCTCGTACTGATACTCCGGAACGTCGCGAATCCGTCGTCTCTTCGACCAGTTCAGCGTGAGCTCGGTGCGATCGCTCTCGAGGCGGCCGGTGGCGGACAGGATCGTGACGGCCCGATATTTCGCGTCGATCTCCATGCCGAACTGACCCGTGACCCGATCGGCCGGCCGGGTCGAGGCCTGCAGCCGCAGGGGTCCGAACGAGCCGGCGCTGACCGACTGGTACTGCGAGTCGTAGCGGGCCGCGAGGGCATTCGAGTAGTACGACTGCATCAGGTCGACGGTCAGGATCTGACGCGTGACGCCCGGCCGCGGCGGCGCGCCCGGCGCCGCCGGCGGTGGGGGACGGCGGGCGAGCACCTTGTTGCTCACGCCGTAATCGATCTGGGTGACGCCGCCGACCTGGCCGTCCACCGAGTAGTCGTTCTGCACGACCCGATCGAACTCGCGGAACGTCGTCGTGCGGCGAATCCTGAAGGTTGGCTCGATGACGTGCTTGAAGCGATCGGCGTACTTCCCGTTGGGCCGCTGAAAGATGCGCGAGACCGTCGGGCCGACCACCTGGGTGCGCAGCTCGAAGAGCTGGCGGCCCAAGCCGACCGGCACTTGAGCATCCGCGAGCGGATCGATGGACTCGGTCCAGTACGTCAACCGCCACGAGGCATCGGCAGTGACGCTGAGAAACGACAGCGAGCTGAGCGGCGCGCGAATCCGCGTGTTGCCGTCGAGGCGCCACAGGCTGTGGTCGGTGTCCGGTCGCGACAGGTCGTCCTGCCGCACGAGATACGACATGTCGGCGGAGGTGCCGACGTAGAGCTTGGTCCGGCCCACCGTGCGATCCGGCAGCGAGACGTTCACCGACGGCGCACGGCCGGTGCGCGTGCCGTTCGCGCCGTAGAAGTAGTCGTTCCGATCGAACGTCGCCGACAGCCTCGCCGCGCCCACGTTGCCGGTCAGCATGGCGTTGATCGATCGCTGCTGGCGGCTGCCGGAATCGTAGACGTCCTGGTACATCTGTTGAGTCGCCGCGTCCGTGAAGTAGTTGACACGGCCGATCAACCGGAAACCGGCCGGCAGGCCCTGGTTCGCGTCGCCGTCCACCTGCATCGAGCGGCGGCCTGCGACGATATCGCCCGTCGAGGTCGAGGCCTCGGGCGAGTTGAACACCGAGAAGTTGACCGTGCCGCGCGCGTCCGGCGACGAAACGTAGCGGTACTGGCTGCCGATGCCCTGACCAGACTTCGTGGTCCAGTCGTGGAAGAACGTCGCGTCCTGGCTCCGGCTGATCGCCCAGAAGAACGCATTGCTCAGCGTCGTGCCGCGGAACGTCGACGCGCCGTACGTCGGCAGCAGGAAGCCGGTGGCGCGATCGCCTTTGTCCATCGGGTAGTAGAACGCCGGCAGATACAGGATCGGCACGTCCTTCACGCGAAGCACGACGTTCTTCAGCAGCGCGTGCTTGTCGAGCGTGAGGGTGGCGTCGCCGGAGGTCACCTCCCACCGAGGCGTCGGCTGGATGCAGGTCGTGAAGCGGCCGCGGTGGATCCGGTACGTCTTCGGTCCGAGCTTCTCGATCCGCTCTCCGGCGAAGGTGACGTCGGGCTCCATCGTCCCGAACGGGCTCTTCTCCGCGGGTTCATCGCCGATTCGCGCCATGCCGGCGGCGTCATAGAACGTTCCCAGCTTGGTGTCGCCGTTGAGATCGGCCCGGGCGGCTGACAGCGTGAGGTCGGGCTGCCGCAGCACGACATCGCCGGAGGCATGGATGGCCTTGCTGTCGCTCTCGTACACGAGCGTGTTGGCCATGAGCGTCGTGTCGTCGCACACGACCACGACCGGGTTGCCGGTGAGCGTCCATCGGACCGCGCCGGGCCGGCCGTCAATCGGCTCGGGCGTCTGGCTGAGCATCCGGATCGGCTCCGTCTGCTTGCAGGAGGAGAAGGGGCTGTCCTGTGCCGCGGCGGGACGCGCGACCAGGCACGCGAGCGCGATCGCCACCAGGACGAACGATGGAAACAGCCGCGGAGCGCCGGCCGGCGGCTCGGTGCGGCAGGACGTGAATCCCTTACAGCGCATCACGACGTCAGGCCGGTCCGGACCTCACCGGCCAGGTAGAGCGACCCGGCCACCACGACCGGCGAGTCGAGCGCCGCGGCATATCGCACCGCATCCATCGGCGCCGCGACCGCGATCGCCGGGATCGACGGCACTGCCGTCGCAGCGGTTGCGACCAGTTCCGGCGCGCTCATCGCCCGCGGCGTCGAGACAGACGTGCAGACGAACTCGCTGGCCGCCCCCGCGAGCGCTTTCAGGATCGCCGCCACCTTCTTGTCTCGCATCACGCCGACGACGATTGGCATCGGCCGCCCGTAGGTTTCGCCGACATAGCTGGCGAGCGCCCTCGCGCCCGCGGGATTGTGCGCCCCGTCGATGAGCACCTGCATCGAGCCCGCCTGGAGCAGCTCCAGCCGGGCCGGCCAGGTCACGTCCTCGACGGCCGTTCGAATTGCAGCGAACGGCACATCGAAGCAGCGGCGTGCCGACAGCCGCTCGAGCAGGCGGATCGCCGTGATCGCGTTGTCCACCTGATGCCGTCCGCGCAGGGCCAGCACGAGCGGCTGGTACTCGTGTTCGGGCGTTCGCAGCGCCATGGTCGCGCGTCCGTCGACGAAGGTCACGTCCGCCGTCACACCCTCGCGGGCTCGTACGAGCTCGGTCCCACGTCTCTGACAGGTGGCGGCGACCACCGCCTCAACGGCCGCGCGGTTCGGACCCAGCACCGTCACCGTGCCGGGTTTGACGATGCCGGCCTTCTCCGCGGCGATTGCCTCGATCGTGTCGCCGAGGTACTGCTCGTGGTCGAAGTCGATCGCGGTGATCGCGGACGCGACGTTCGTCACGGCATTGGTCGCGTCGAGCCGGCCGCCCATGCCCACTTCGAGAACAGCCACGTCCACGCCGGCGCCCCGGAACACATCCAACGCCAAGGCCGTCGTCGCTTCGAAGAACGTGGGCGGGAAGGGCAGCCCGCGTCCGGCGTCGAGGACTCGCTCGGCAGCGGCATCGAACACGTCGGCCCGGACCGGGCGGCCGTCGACGACGATCCGCTCTTCGACGTCCGCGAGGTGGGGCGAGGTGTAGCGTCCGGTCCGATAGCCTGCGGCCCGAACGCCGCGCTCGAGCATCGCCGCCACGGATCCCTTGCCGTTGGTGCCGGCGACCGCAATCGAAGGAAACGCGAGGTCGGGCCTGCCGAGCCGATCGAGCAGGCCGTTGATCTGATCCAGCCCGAGCTTGATGCCGATCTGCTCGAGGCCGAACAACCGCGCGCGAACGTCAGACGCGGCGGCCTTCATCGGACTCCCCGCCCGTGCGCGCCGCCTCCGCCGGCGGTCTGCCCGCGGCGAGCCACCGCAGCAGCCTCGCGATCGTCGGCTTGAGCTCGCGCCGGTCCACGATCGCGTCGACGAAGCCTTTCTCGAGGAGGAACTCGCTCCGCTGGAAGCCCTCCGGCAGCGTCTGCCGGATCGTCTGCTCGATGACGCGCGGGCCGGCGAAGCCGATCAACGCCTTGGGCTCGGCCAGGATCACGTCCCCGAGCATCGCGAAGCTCGCCGTGACGCCGCCGGTCGTCGGATCGGTCAGCACGGAGATGTAGGGAACGCCCGCGCGATCGAGCCGACCGAGCGCCGCGCTGATCTTCGCCATCTGCATCAGCGACAGCGCGCCTTCCATCATCCGTGCGCCGCCGGAGCAGGACACGACGACGAGCGGCAGCCGTTCTGCGAGGGCGTACTCCGCGGCGCGTGTGATCTTCTCGCCGACCACCACGCCCATGCTGCCGCCGATGAACGAGTACTCCATCGCCGCGACGATGGCCGGCTGCTGCTCAATCGTGCCCGTGCCGATGATGACGGCATCGTTCAGCCCGCTGGCCGCGATGCTCGCCGCGAGACGGCCGGCATACGGTTTCGTATCGACGAACACCAGCGGATCGGTGGACCGCAGGCCGGGGTCGTGCTCCGTCCAGGCTCCGCGATCGCACAACATGCGCAGCCGATCGGCCGCCGACATCCTGAAGTGATGCGCGCAATGCGGACAGACCGCCAGCCCCGCCACGAGATCCTTGTTGTAGATGACGCGCCCGCACGACGGGCACTTCACCCACAGGCCTTCCGGGACCCGGCTCGCCTTCTCGGGGTTCTCGAGAGGCTTGCGCGTCTTCTTGAACCACGCCATCTGACGCACTGTACTGGAAGTTCAGCCGCGCGGCACGCGCCTACGCCCTCGGCACGTAGTACCGGGTTCCCCGCGTCATCCCGCGAAGCTGTCGCAGCAGTTCCTCCACCGTGTCGTCCCCCCACGACAGGTCCATCTGGGACGTTTCGACGACGAGCAGCGGCGTGGCCGTGTAGTGGAAGAAGAAGTGCGTGTAGGCCTCGTTGAGCTCGGCGAGGTACGCCTCGTCCGGCACGATCTGAGGATCGGCGGCGCGCCGCTCGCGCTCGCGGAGCCGGCGCGCCAGGGTGTCGGTCGGCGACTGCAGGTACATGACGACGTCCGGAGCGACGACGTCGCGGGAGAGCAGGTCGTAGAGGCGCTGATAGATGAAGAGCTCGTTGTCGTCGAGGTTCACGAACGCGTAGACGCGATCGCGCTCGAAGAGAAAGTCGCACACGGTGACCTGGCTGAACAGATCGCGCTGTCGAAGGGCGAGCAGTTGGCGGTGGCGCGCCAGGACGAAGAAGAGCTGCGCCTGGAAGGCCGCGCCGCTGCGTCCGGCATAGAAGTCCGGCAGAAACGGATTGTCGGGCTCGTCCAGCACGGCCGACGCGTCCAGGTGGGCCGAGAGACGCCTCGCAAGTGCGGTCTTCCCGGATCCGATCGGGCCCTCGATGGCCAGGTAACGGAAGTCCAAGCTGGCCGCGGAGTATAGCAGCGGCGTGGCCCGTCGCGCGCTGCTACCATACGGCCATGGCGCGACCTGCGGCCGTGAGCCGCGCGCTCATCGCGTTCGCGTGTCTCATCGCCGCTTCGTGCAAGTCCGTGCCGGCGCCGGAGGTCGTCGTCGTTCCCGAGCACACGGTGTCGCGCGACACGAAGCTCGGCTGGATCGTCAGGCTCGAGCAGCAGAGGCAGCTTCGCGATCCGGGGAGCGCGGCCGCCGATGTTCCGGGGCCGGCACGATTTCGATCCGCGAGCGAGCCCGCGCTCGATGCGCTCGCCGTCGATCCGGATCCCGTCGTGCGGCGCCGTGCCGTGCTCGCGCTCGGCCGCATCGCGCTGCCGAACGTGGTGCCCGCGTTGATCGCGTCGCTGCAGGATCCCGAGGAGGCGGTGCGTGCGACCGCCGCCTTCGCGCTGGGGCTGATTGGACCCGACGCCCGCGACGCCGTGGTCGCGCTGCAAACCGCGCTGGCGGATCCATCGCTCGTCGTTCGCGCGCGAGCCATCGACGCGCTCGGCCTGATCGGGTCCGCGTCGGCCGTGCCCGCCATCTATCAGGCCGCGGCGGGCTGCAGTGCGCGGATCGCGACGCTCGAGCCCGATGACGAGGCGCCGAAGGCGCCGGAGATCGAAGTGTGTCGCGCCGCGCTGTTCGCGTTCGTGCGGCTGCAGAGCTACGACGCGATTGCCGGCGTCGCGCTCGACGGTCGCGGACAGCCGGTCTCGCGCTGGTGGCCCGTGGCGTACGCGCTGCAGCGGATCGCCGACCGCCGGGCCGTGCCGGCCCTGTCCGCATTGGCGGGCACACCCGGCATCTACACCGCGGGGTTCGCGTTGCGTGGCCTCGCCGCGTTCAAGGAGCCGAGCCTCGTTGCGGTGGCCAAGGGGCTGGCCGCCCGGCGCGATGCTGACGTCAAAGTCCGTGTGGCCGCCGTGCGAGCCCTCGGCCAGGTGGGAGGGCGTGAGGCCGCCGTTCCTTTGATCGAGCTGCTCGACGCGCCGGGGGCGCCTCCGGTTCTGATCCTCGAGACGATCACGGCGCTCGGCGCGACCCAGTACGCGCCCGCGTTCGATGCGCTGCTCGACTATGTGAGCGATGCCGCGCCGGCCGTGCGGGCGGCGGCGCTCACCGCCGCCGCCCATGTCGCGCCCGACGCCTTCCTGGTGGTGTTGGCCAGCCTGGAACCCGACAAGGATTGGTCGGTGCGTGCGGCGCTCGCGCGCGTGCTCGGGACGCTCTCGCCCGACCTCGTGCGCACGGCGGTGGACGACTTCGCGAAGGATGCCGACGCGCGCGTGCGCGCGGCCGCGCTCGAGACGTTGGCCGTCGTGAAGCCGCCGGATCTGGGCGCGCGTTTGCTCACCGCGCTTCAGGCGGCCGACTTCGTGGAGCGGGCGACCGCCGCGCGGCTCATCGGCGAGATCGAGCTCGAGGGCGCCGTGCCTCACCTCGTCACCGCGTACGACCGCGGTCAGAGCGATGCCGCCTACTCAGCCCGAGCGGCGGCGCTCGGTGCGCTCGCCGCGTACGGTAGCGACGAAGCGCGGACCATTCTCCGCCGCGGTCTCGGAGATCGCGAGTGGCCCGTGCGATGGCGCACGGCGGAGCTGCTCCGCGGCCTCGGCGACGCGACGGCGGCGCCCGAACGCCCCGCTCGCCTGCGGCAGCCCGCCGAGTGGTTTGGGTCGGATGCGCTGCTGCACCCGGCGTTCTCGCCGCACGTGTTCATCGAAACGCGCGCCGGGACGATCGAAGCCGAGCTCGACATGACGGACGCGGCCGCGACGTCGCTGAACTTCATCGAGCTGGCCCGGGCGGGGTTCTTCGACGGCATGAAGCTGCATCGCGTGGTGCCGGCGTTCGTCGTGCAGGGCGGCGACCCGCGCGGTGACGGCGAGGGCGGGCCAGGCTACACGATTCCCGATGAGCTGAATGCGACCCGCTATGTGCGCGGCACGCTCGGCATGGCGCTCGACTGGCGCGACACCGGCGGCAGCCAGTTCTTCGTCACGCTCTCGCCGCAGCCGCACCTCGACGGCAAGTACACGGCGTTCGGCCGCGTCGTCGACGGCTGGCCGGTGCTCGACGAGCTCGCGCCGTGGGACGTGGTGCAGCGGGTGCGCGTGTGGGACGGGGTGGAGTTCAGGTAGGCAGGACGGGACGACCGAGGGAATAAAAAAAGGGGGCGACGTTCGCCCCCTTTTCTTAGCGGGAGGGCGTGCTTACCGCTTCTTGCCGCCCTTCTTCTTTCCGCCCTTGGCTGCTTTCTTCGCCATGCTCTCAGTCCCCCCTTTCGGCTTGGTCTACTGCTCAGGCGTTCACCTTCGTCCTGGCGTCGCGACCGCTCGGTCTGCCCGACCCTGAAACGAAGTTCCCTGGCATCGTTGCGGACGCGCGCGCGTTGGACGCGCGACGCTCCGACGATTCAGAACTCAAAAAAAAAGCGCGGCACCCATGCCGCACCTCGATAGCTCGCGAGCCCGAACCCTTCTCGCGTCTGGCGTGCCGCGGCGTTCGCAGCCGCCGGCGAGCGCCGGCTTCCGTCGAGAACGCACGCGGGAGAGGCCTCGCTTGGCTCGTCTCCGCAGTACCCAATAACTGGGCTGAGCGAATGGCTCTCACGCAAGATGTAGATTACGGACGAGACTTCCGTCCTGTCAAGCACAAATTCACGTGCGTTGTCAAAAGTTGTGGTCGGCGACGTCGTGCGACGTCAGATCGCGGAGATCTCGTGGTCGTGCTTGTCGGCGTGACGTGCGATGGCGAGCGCGATCAGCCGATCGATCACGCTGCCGATCGGCAGGCCGGACGCGCTCCACAGCTTCGCGAACATGCTGATCGTCGTGAAGCCGGGCAGCGTGTTGATCTCGTTGACGAACAGCTCACCCGTCGAGCGGCTCAGCAGGAAATCGACGCGCGCGAGGCCGGCGCCGTCGATCGCCGTGAACGCCTCGACGCTCTGGCGCCGGATCTCGCGTTCGAGATCGACGTCGAGCGGCGCCGGAATCAGCAGCCGCGACTGATTGTCGAGGTACTTCGCCTCGTAGTCGTAGAACTCGCGCGAGGGAACGATCTCGCCCGGCACCGACGTCTCGGGCGCTTCGTTGCCGAGGACGGCGCACTCGATCTCACGCGCCTCCGGCACGGCAGCTTCGACGATCATCTTCCGGTCGTGCTCGCACGCCAGGTCGAGCGCGGCGGGCAGGCCGGCCGCGTTCGTCACTTTCGAAATACCGAGGCTCGATCCGAGGCTCGCGGGCTTCACGAACACCGGACCCGTCTGCGTCGACGCCAGCCGCGCGAGCACCGCGTCACGGGACGTGCGCCATTCGCGCCGCGTGACGACCTGCCAGTCCGTGACGCGCAGGCCCTTGGCACGGAAGAGGACCTTCATGATCGCCTTGTCCATGCCGGCCGCCGACGCGAGCACGCCGCAGCCGACGTACGGCCGATCGGCCAGCTCGAGGAGGCCCTGGATCGTCCCGTCCTCGCCGTACGGGCCGTGCAGCACCGGAAAGATCACGTCGAGCGCGAGCCCCGTCAGCGTCGCGGACGCCTCCGCGCCGTGCGCGCCGCCGCTCCGCCGATCCACCAGCACGAGCGCATCGTCGCCCGGATGCGGCGGCATGATCACGTCGCGTCCGGCGCGCACGCGCGAGACGTCGCTGCGCATCTGGTCGATCACGTCGGCGGCCGACGCGGCCGAGGGCGGCCGATCGGCCAGCGCCCACCGGCCATCTTTCTCGATGCGCACGGCAATGGGCTCGTAGCGCTGGCGATCGAGGTGGCTGAAGACCGTGGCGGCCGAGGCGACCGACACTTCGTGTTCGCCCGATCGGCCGCCGTAGAGCACGCCAACGCGAAGTCGTTTCACAGTGAAGGCAGGCCGCGCGCGGCCGGAACCGCGGCGGAGTCATTATAGATTAAGGTCGGTGAGCGGCCGGGTCGCCTTCGAGGTGCTTCAGCGGGACGGACCGGCACGGCGCGGGCGACTGCACCTGCCGCACGGGACGGTCGAGACGCCGGCCTTCATGCCGGTCGGCACGCGCGGCGCGATCAAGGCCGTCACCCTCGACGAGGTCGAACGGCTCGGCGCCGAGATCCTGCTCGCCAACACCTACCATCTGCACGTCCGGCCGGGCGACGAGCTGATCGCGCGGGTGGGCGGGCTGCATCGTTTCATCGGGTGGACGCGGCCGATGTTGACCGACTCCGGCGGCTACCAGGTCTACTCGCTCGCGGCGCGCCGCCGCACGTCCGAGCAAGGCGTCGTCTTTCGGTCGCACCTCGACGGTCGGCCGCTGTCGCTGTCGCCCGAATCCGCGGTCGACATCCAGTCACGCCTCGGCGCCGACATCGCCATGGTCTTCGACGAGTGCGCGAGTTGGCCCGCCACGCACGACGAGGCCGAACACGCCATGGAGCGGACGCTCCGCTGGGCGCGCCGCGGGCGCGACCGGTTCCTCGACGTCGTCGCCGGGCGCGTGCCCGGCGTCGCGCGTTCCACGCCCGGCCAGGTCCAGTTCGGCATCGTTCAGGGCGGCACCTACAAGGATCTGCGCGATCGCAGCATCGCCGGCACGCTGGCCGTCGGCTTCGACGCCTATGCCATCGGCGGGCTCTCGGTGGGTGAGCCGGTCGAGACGATGTACGAGATCGTCGAGCATGCGGCGCAGCAGTTGCCCGAAGACGTGCCGCGGTACTTGATGGGGACGGGGATGCCGGACGATCTCGTCGAGAGCGTGGCGCGCGGCATCGACCTCTTCGACTGCGTGCTGCCGACGCGCAACGCGCGCAACGGCCAGTTGTTCACCCGGTCGGGGCCGCTCTCGATCAAGAACGCGCGCTACGCGGAGGACCTCCGGCCGCCCGACCCCGACTGCGGCTGCCCAACCTGCCGGCGCTATTCGCGCGCGTACCTGCGGCACCTGTTCGTGAGCGGCGAGATGAGCGGCGCGGCGCTCAACACGTTGCACAATCTGCACTTTTACCTTGACACCATGAGAGCGATTGGGAAGGCTATTGAGTTCGGGACATTCGAGGCGTTCAGAAGGACGTTCCGCGACGCCTACGCCCGCCGGCCTTCGAGGTAAATGACCCAGATCATTCTGTTGCCCCTGGTGGTCGCGATGGCTCAGCCGGGCCAGTCGTCGCCCAATCTGCTCGTGCAGTTGCTGCCGTTCCTGCTCGTCATCGGCATCTTCTATCTTCTGGTGCTGCTGCCCATGCGAAAGCGCCAGCGCAAGGTCCAGGAGTTCCAGGACGCGCTCAAGGTCGGCGATCGCGTGATCACCACGAGCGGCCTGTACGGCCAGATCACGAAGCTCGACGGCAAGACGGTCCAGCTCCAGATCGCCGACAAGGTCAGGATCGAGGTGTCCCGAGCTTCGGTCGGCGGCTATCAGGGGCAGGAGCCGGTGGTGAAGGAGGGCGGAACGCTTTAGGTATGTACAAGAATCTTCGCTGGAAGTTCCTGCTCATCCTGGCCGTGACCGGCCTGTCGACCTGGCTGTTCGTCCCGCCGAGTCAGAAGGTCAAGCTCGGTCTCGATCTCAAGGGCGGCGTGCACTTCGTCCTCGGCGTGCAGACCGACGACGCGCTGCGGCTCGAGACGCAGACGGCGGCCGATCAGCTCGCGGCGGCCCTGAAGGATGCCGGCGTCACGGTCGCGACGCGGGTCACGGGCCTCACGGCGTTCGTGGCCGAGAACGTGCCGTCGGCCAACGATCAACAGTTCCGGACGATTGCCGACCAGTGGCTGTCGCAGTCCTTCGACCGCGATCAGAGCGGGCCCGGCGCCTACGCATTCCGGATGAAACCGAACGTCATCGTCCAGCGGCGGGCCGAAGCGGTGACGCAGGCGATTCAGACGATCGATCGCCGGGTCAACGAGCTCGGCGTTTCCGAGCCGGTCGTCGCGCCCTACGGCACGAACGCCGAGCAGATCATCGTGCAGCTCCCGGGCGTGACGGACGTGCCGCGCGCGAAGAGCATCATCGGCAAGACGGCGGTGCTCGAGCTCAAGCTGGTCGAAGCCGGGCCGGCGGCCGATCAGGCGTCCCTGCTGCAGGCGACGAACGGCCAAGTGCCCGCCGACATGGAGACCGTCGGCGGCGTCGGCGATCAGAGCGGCGCGCCGGGCTACTATCTCGTGCGCCGGGCTCCGGTGATCACCGGGCGCGACCTGCGCAATTCCCGGCCGACGCTCGACGAGTACAACACGCCGGCCGTCTCGTTCACGCTCAACAGCGAGGGCGGCGCGAAGTTCAGCCGCGCGACGTCCGCGAACGTCGGCCGTTTCCTGGCGATCGTGATCGATGACCGCGTCGTCTCGGCGCCGCGCATCGAGGGGCCGATCAGCACCGAGGGGCGCATCACGGGCCGGTTCACGCAGCAGGAGGCGAGCGATCTGGCGCTCGTGCTGCGATCGGGCGCGCTGCCCGCCTCGCTGACCTATCTCGAGGAGCGCGAAGTCGGGCCGTCGCTCGGCGCCGACTCGATTCGCGCCGGTGTGACGGCCTCGCTCATCGGCCTCGCGCTCGTGACGCTGTTCATGCTGGTCTACTACCGGCTGGCCGGCATCAACGCGTTCGTGTCCGTGGCGCTCAACCTCGTCATCCTGCTGGGGTTCATGGCCTACGCCGGGGCGGTCATGACGCTGCCGGGCATCGCGGGCTTCATCCTGACGATCGGCATGGGCGTCGATTCGAACGTGCTCATCTTCGAGCGGATTCGTGAAGAGCTGGCGAACCGCAAGACGGCCAAGCAGGCGATCGCCGCCGGCTTCGATCGCGTCTTCATCACGATCCTCGACACGCACGTCTCGTCGCTCATCGCGGCCGCCTTCCTGTTCCAGTTCGGCACCGGACCGATCCGCGGTTTCGCGACCACGCTCTTCTTCGGGCTGATCGCCAACGTCTTCACGGCGGTGTTCGTGTCTCGGACCCTCTTCGAGCTCGTGCTGTCGAGACGCCCGGCCGGCAGCACGCAGTTGAGCGTCTAGCCAGGGGCTCACGCGTCATGCGCATCCTCACGAATCCGAACTTCAACTTCATCAAGTGGCGCTGGCACGCCTTGGGCCTGTCGATTGCCGTCATCCTGGCCGGCCTGGCGACGATCGCCGCCGGCGGGCTGCGTCTCGGCATCGACTTCTCGGGCGGGACGGTCGTCGTCATGCAGTTCGAGCAGGCGACGAGCGAAGACGCCGTGCGGCAGGCCCTCGGCCCGCTCGGCTCCGACGCGGTCGTGCAGCGCTACGGCGGAGCGTCGGGCACGGCCGGCGCCCAGACGTCGAACGCGATCATGGTGCGCCTGCCGCAGACCGGCACGCAGGAGCAGAACCTCGATCAGGACGCCAAGCGCATCGACGAGGCGATGCGGGCCGCGAACATCGGGGCGTACAAGGTCATCAGCCGCGAAATCGTCGGGCCGACCGTCGGGCGCGATCTCCAACGGAAGGGGATTTGGGCCACGCTGGCGGCGCTCGGCGGCATTCTGCTCTACATCGCGTTCCGCTTCCGCTTCAGCTTCGCCGTCGGGGCGATTGCCGCGACCTTCCACGACATCCTCGTCACGCTCGTGTTCCTGACCTGGTTCGGCTATGACCTGTCGCTGAACGTGATCGCGGCCATCCTCACGATCGCGGGCTACTCGGTGAACGACACGATCGTCATCTTCGACCGCGTTCGCGAGAACCAGCGTCAGGTCCGCCGCGAGGCGCTCGAGGACGTCGTCAACCGGAGCGTCAATCAGACGCTCGGCCGGACGATCATCACGGCCGGCACCACCTTCCTGGCCGTGGTGGCGCTGTTCCTCTTCGGCGGCGACGTGCTGCGCGGCTTCGCCTTCACGATGCTCGTCGGGATCGTCACCGGCACCTACTCCACGGTGTTCATCGCGTCGGCCATCGCCATCATGCTCAGCCGCCGCGGTTCGACCGTCCAGACGACGGCGACGCGGCCTGCAGCCGACGCGCCGCGCCGCCGCCGCCGGGCCTGACGGCCCGGCGCTGCCGTCCCGCGTGCGGCGATGACACTGGTGTCGGCCGTCCTCCTGGGCGTGCTGCAGGGGCTGACCGAGTTCCTGCCGGTGTCGTCGACGGCACATCTGCTGCTCGCCGGCCGGGCCCTGGCGTTCGAGGACCCGGGCGACGTGTTCAAGATCTCGATTCAGTTCGGGTCGATTCTCGCGGTGATGTGGTTGTACCGCGCCCGCCTGCTCGGCGTGCTCCGCGGGCTCCGGAGCCGTCCCGAGGCCCGGCATTTCGTCCTGATGATCCTCGTCGCGTTCGCCCCAGCGGTCGTGGCGGGCCTGCTGCTCGAAGGCTTCGTCAAGCAGGTGCTGTACGAACGCCCGTCGGTGATCGCGACCGCCTTCATCGCCGGCGGCATCGTCATGCTGGTGGTCGAGCGTTTCCGCCCGCAGCCGGTGGTGGCTTCTGCCGACCGCACGCCATTGTCGAGAGCATTTGCCATTGGCGTCTGCCAGACGCTCGCGCTCGTGCCCGGCGTGTCGAGGTCGGGCGCCACCATCATCGGCGGGCTCGTCGCCGGCCTGGATCGCGCGGCGGCGGCGGAATTCTCGTTCTTCCTGGCGATGCCGACGATGGCTGGCGCGTTCGTACACGAGATCTGGTCGGTCCGGCACGAGCTCACGCCGGATCGCGGCGCGGAGCTCGCCGTCGGGTTCGCCATGGCCTTCCTGGCCGCGCTGCTCGTCGTGAAGCCGTTTCTGCGGATCGTCGGCCGATCGGGCTTCGTGCCGTTCGCGTGGTACCGGATCGTCGCGGGCCTCGCGGTGTTCGGGGCGATCGGCGCCGGGTGGCTGTGATGGGTGGCCTCATGGGCTGGCTCCGGCGACGGTTCCTGGCGGGGGTGTTCGTCACCGTCCCCCTCGTCGTGAGCGTCGTCGCGATCGTGTGGGTGCTCCAGTGGGGAGACCGGCTGACGAGCGGGCTCGGCGAGCGCGTGATCGGGCGCCACCTGCCCGGCCTCGGCATCTTCGCGACGGCGGTCTTCGTGCTCGTCATCGGGATCGTCGCGACGAACGTCATCGGCCGGCGGCTGCTGCAGCGGGCGGAGCGCATCCTGCTGCACATCCCGCTCTTTCGGACCGTGTACGCCCCGGTGAAACAGCTCATCTCGGCGTTCTCGCCGGATGCCGACACGGGGTTCAAGCGCATGGTGCTCGTGGACCATGGCGGGCATCTCGTGCTCGGCTTTCTCACGAAAGAATTCCTCGTGGATCGAGGGGAGGGGCCCGCGCTGCACTATGCGGTGTACGTGCCGACGAATCATCTCTATCTGGGGGACGTCATCGTGTGCCCGGCGGAACGCGTGTCGTTTCCGGCACTGACCGTCGAGGAAGGGATCCGGGTGTTCCTCACCGGAGGGATGGGGCTGCGCGATCGGCTCAGCGTGCACGAGGAGCCCAGGCCCTGACGTGGGCCGTTCCGTTACTGAGGATAGACTGAGGCCCCAGCGATCCAGGTGTCGGGCCGGTGCTCTCGCCGGCCCCGAGAGAGAAGAAGGAGACGCGACAACGATGTTCGCCAACCAGAGAGGCAACGCGGTGATGCTGTGGCTCGCCGCGGTATTCGTGGGACTGTGGCTCGGATCGGGGACGGCGCTGCTGGCGCAGGAACCGGCGGCCGTCGTGCCGCACGCGGGCGGAGAGGCCAACCTGATCCTGCCCGACCTGGGACAGGTCACGTTTCTCGGCGGGGTCGACGGGCACACGCTCCTGCTGGCCGGCCTCGTCGTCTCGGGGCTCGGGCTGCTGTTCGGGCTGGTCATCTTCAACCAGTTGCGGCGCATGCCGGTGCACCAGTCGATGCTCGACGTGTCGGAGCTCATCTACGAGACGTGCAAGACCTACCTCGTGCAGCAGGGGAAGTTCCTGCTGATCCTCGAAGCGTTCATCGGCGTCATCATCGCCGTGTACTTCGGGGTGCTCCAGCATTTCTCGGCCTTCAAGGTGCTGACCATCCTGCTGTTCAGCCTGATCGGCATCGCCGGCAGCTACGGCGTGGCCTGGTTCGGCATCCGGGTGAACACCTTCGCCAATTCGCGGACGGCGTTCGCGAGCCTGCGCGGCAAGCCGTATCCGTGCTACGCGATTCCGCTCAAGGCGGGGATGAGCATCGGGATGATGCTCATCAGCGTCGAGCTGCTGCTGATGCTGGTGATCCTGCTGTTCATCCCCGGCGATTACGCCGGGCCCTGCTTCATCGGGTTCGCCATCGGCGAATCGCTCGGCGCCGCCGCGCTGCGCATCGCCGGCGGCATCTTCACGAAGATTGCCGACATCGGCGCCGACCTGATGAAGATCGTCTTCCGGATCAAGGAAGACGACGCTCGGAACCCCGGGGTCATCGCGGACTGCACCGGCGACAACGCGGGCGACTCGGTCGGACCGTCGGCCGACGGCTTCGAGACGTACGGCGTCACCGGCGTGGCGCTGATCTCGTTCATCCTGCTCGCCGTGTCGAGCGAGACGACGCAGGTGCAGTTGCTCGTCTGGATCTTCATGATGCGCATCGTGATGGTGGTGGCGTCGGGCGCGTCGTACCTCGTCAACGAAGCCCTCGCGCGCAGTCAGTACGTGCACGTGGATCGGATGAACTTCGAGGCGCCGCTGACGCGGCTCGTGTGGCTCACGTCGCTCGTGTCGGTGGCGCTGACCTACGGCGCGTCGTATCTGCTGATCCCGACGCTCGGCCCGGCGGCCGACGGCACGCTCTGGTGGAAGCTCTCGACGATCATCACCTGCGGCACGCTCGCCGGCGCCGTCATTCCCGAGCTCGTGAAGGTCTTCACCTCGACCGAGTCGTCGCACACCCGGGAAGTCGTGAGCTCGTCCCAGCAGGGCGGCGCGTCCCTGAACATCCTTTCGGGCCTCGTGGCCGGCAACTTCAGCGCCTACTGGCTCGGCATGGCCATCATGGCGCTGATGGGCACGGCCTACGCGGTCAGCCTGACGTTCAGCGACATCGGGATGGTGGCGCCCGCGGTGTTCGCGTTCGGGCTGGTCGCCTTCGGCTTCCTCGGGATGGGGCCAGTGACGATCGCCGTCGATTCCTACGGGCCCGTGACGGACAACGCGCAGTCGGTCTACGAGCTCTCGCAGATCGAGGAGGTGCCGAACGTCGCCGCCGAGATCAAGTCGCAGCACGGGTTCGCCGTCGAGTTCGCGAGGGCCAAGCACAACCTCGAGGAGAACGACGGCGCCGGCAACACGTTCAAGGCGACCGCCAAGCCCGTGCTCATCGGCACGGCCGTGGTCGGCGCCACCACGATGATCTTCTCGATCATCGTCGCGCTCACCGAGGGGCTGCGTCCCGAGCTCGTGGCGCGGCTCTCGCTGCTCCATCCGCCGTTCCTGCTCGGCCTCATCACCGGCGGCGCCATGATCTACTGGTTCACGGGGGCGTCGATCCAGGCCGTGACGAGCGGCGCCTACCGGGCGGTGGAGTTCATCAAGGCGAACATCCGGCTCGAGGGCACGACGAAAGCGTCGGTGGCCGACTCGAAGCGCGTGGTGGAGATTTGCACGCAGTACGCACAACGGGGCATGTTCAACATCTTCCTGAGCGTGTTCTTCGGCACCCTCGCCTTCGCGTTCTTCGAGCCGTTCTTCTTCATCGGCTACCTCGTGTCGATCGCTCTGTTCGGTCTCTATCAGGCCATCTTCATGGCGAACGCCGGCGGGGCATGGGACAATGCGAAGAAGATCGTCGAAGTCGAGCTGAAGGCCAAGAGCACGGACCTGCATGCCGCGACCGTGGTGGGCGACACGGTTGGCGACCCGTTCAAGGACACGTCGTCGGTGGCCATGAACCCGGTCATCAAGTTCACGACGCTGTTCGGGTTGCTGGCCGTGGAGCTGGCCGTGCAGTTGGCGGCCGAGCAGGGGAGCGGGATGACGCACGCCCTGGCGGCGGCGTTCTTCCTCGTCTCGGCGGTGTTCGTCTGGCGTTCGTTCTACGGGATGCGGATTGGCGCCGAACGATGACGGCGGTGGAGGGCCAACCCGCCGGAGCCGGTGTCTAAGGGATGTACGTAATCGACGAGGAGCCGGCTCGAAGAGTTCGTTGACACGGTTTTTTGGGTCTGCTTATAATTCCGGGCCTTTGCAAAACCAGCCCGCTGATGCCCTGGGGCGTCTTGGGGAGTGGCCCACCAGGAGCGCATAGCAGACCTGAGAAGGCGCCGGCAGAGGTGCCTGACGAACGACGAAAGAGACCGGCTGTAAGGAGGTTCGCTCGTGCCACGCGATATGTTCGGCGATGTAGTGAAGCCGTCAGTTCGGGTGGGGACCAAGCAGTGGTACACGGTCCCGCTCTCGATCTTGACGCACGTTGTTGGTCTTGGGGCGCTCATCGTCATTCCCCTGCTCGCGACCGATGCGCTGCCGACTCCCCAGTCGGTGATGGCGTTCGCGGCGGTGCCGCCGCCGCCCCCGCCGCCGCCTCCGCCGCCGCCCCCGCCGTCGGCCACACCTCCGCCGCCGCCCCCGCCGGTCGAGGTGAACGTGAATCCGGCTGCGGCGCCGGTCGAGGCGCCGAAAGAGATCAAGCCCGAGCCGCCGCCCAGGATCGTGTCGCAGGTCGGCGGTATTCCGAGCAACCTGCCGGCGCCCACCGCCGCGGTCTCGGTCGCACCACCGCCGCCCCCGGCGGCGCCCGTTCGCGTCGGTGGCGACATCAAGCCACCCTCGAAGATCAAAGATGTCAAGCCGATCTATCCGGCCATTGCGCGCGCGGCGCGCTTGTCGGGCATCGTCTTCCTCGAGGCCGTCATCGCCAAGGACGGCAGCGTGAAGGACCTGAGGGTGACCCGCTCGGGGGGAGTCCTCGACCAAGCCGCGATCGACGCCGTGAGCCAGTGGAAGTACAGCCCGACGCTGCTGAACGGCGAGCCCGTGGAGGTCATCATGACCGTCACGGTGAACTTCACGTTCAACTGAGAACGGGCGGAAGACACAGCAAGCTCGGACGCATACGTCCTGCGCCGCGCGCGTGACGGCGCAGGACTTCTGGTAGGGAACGCAGGCTAAAACTCAGAAAGGCTTCGGAGGCAGGAAATGGACTTGATGCATATGTGGGCCCAGATGGGATGGGTCGCCAAAGTGGTGGCCTTCATTCTGGTGTTCATGTCGATGTGGTCGTTTGGCGTGGCAATCGAGCGGTTCTACACCTTTTCCCAGGCACGGAAGCAGTCGAAGCTTTACGCGCCTCAAGTGGCCAAGCACCTCAAGGAGGGCCGGCTGAAGGACGCGCTCACCGTCTCCCAGGCCAAGACCTACCAGTACAGCCATCTCGCGAAGGTGGTGCTCGCCGGCCTCCAGGAATACCAGTTCCAGCACGACGCTGGTGGAGCGATGAGCCGCGACGACATGGTCGACACCGTCCGCCGTGCGATTCAGCGTGCGACGGCTCTCACGGCCAATGACCTGAAGAAGGGCATCCCGGCGCTCGCCACCATCGGCGCGACGGCGCCGTTCGTCGGGCTGCTCGGCACGGTCGTCGGCATCATCTCCGCGTTCCAGGGCATCGCCGCCGCCGGCTCCGGTGGTCTCGGCGCCGTGTCGGCCGGTATCTCCGAAGCGCTCATCGAGACGGCGCTCGGGCTCGTCGTGGCGATCCCGGCGGTCTGGATGTACAACTACTTCACGGGCCGGCTCGAGTACTTCAACGTCGAGATGGACAACTCGTCGTCCGAGCTGGTGGATTACTTCATCAAGAAGGCCGCCTAAGGCGGACTGATCGGGCATCAGGCTCCGGGAGTCTGCGGGCGATGTCCGCCGCAGAGTCCCGGACGCCCGCCCCAATCACGCAAGGAGTTCGATCATGGCCATGGATGTCGGCGGCGCCAAAGGCGGCGTCAAATCCGATATCAACGTGACGCCGCTCGTCGACGTCATGCTGGTGCTCCTGATCATCATGATGATCGTGGCGCCGCTGCTGCAGAAGGGCGTCGAGCTGACGTTGCCTCAGGCCAAGAACACGGCCGAGAAGCCCGACACGTCCGACCAGACGGTCGTCTACATCGACGGGCAGAGCAAGCTCTACATCAACGCCATTCAGCTCTCGGAGGTCGAGCTCATCAACCGCTTGACGAGCAGCCTCGAGAACAAGGCGGAGAAGACGGTGTACCTCAAGGGCGACAAGGACGCGCCATATGGCGCGATCATGAAGATGATGGACGCCTTGCGCGGCGCCAAGATCGACTCGGTCGCGTTGATCACCGAGCTGAAGAAAGACTAGGGGAGAACGCGAATGAGCCACGCTCACATGCACCACGGCGCCGAGACGGTCAAGAAGGCCGAAGCCCCGCAGGCCTCGGCCGACATGAACGTCACGCCGCTCATCGACGTGCTGCTCGTGCTGCTGATCATCTTCATGGCGGCCCTGCCGCTGACCCAGCGCGGCGTCGACATCAACCTGCCGCTCGAGACGAACGCGAACGCCAAGGCCGCCGACGTGCTCGGCCAGGTCGTCGCCGAGTTCACGTCCGATCGCCGGCTGACCATCAACAAGCAGGAAGTCTCGCTGTTGGCCGCCGAGCAGAAGTTCCGGGAGCTCTACGAGACCCGCAAGGACAAGACGCTGTTTCTCATCGGCGCACCCAACGTGCGCTACGGCGAGATCATGCAGGTCATCGACGCCGCCATGGGCGCGGGCGTCGAGAAGGTCGGCGTCGTCACCGAAGGCATGAAGCGTGAAGCGGCCGGCGGCGGCTCGGCCGCACGCTAGACGCCACGTCGCTTTGCCCGTTCGACGGCCTGGGTGGTCAGTCCACCCAGGCCGTTTCTTTTTCCGCCGAGCGCCGTCGCCGCCCACGGGCGCCACTCCACTACCTTCACCCGTCCGTCGTGGAAGGCGAGCACCCGAGAGGCCGGCCCCGAGTCCGTTGCTGGGGACGTGAGCTCGCGGGCTTCCGGGGCGAGGCGAAAAGAAAGGGGCGGGTCGGCTTTCGCGCGACCCGCCCCGGACCTGCCCGAGAGAGCGTTACTTCTTGCCGGCTGCAGTCGACGCCGCGGCGGCGTCCTGCTTCTTCCGGATCTCGATCGCCTTGTCGTAGTAGCTCTTGGCCTCGCCGAGCAGGCGCTTCTTCGTCTCCGGGTTGCTTTCCTTGTTCGCCTGCAGGCTCAGGAGCATGTTCTTGTACGAGATGGCCTCGTAGTACTCCTTGTTGAGCCCGAGCGCCTTGTCCTCGGCCGCAAGGCCGGCGGCCAGGTATTTCTTGGCCGTATCGAGCGAGAGCCTCGTGTCGCGAAGCACCTTCTCGTAGTAGAACGTGCCCATCGTGTGCCAGGCCTCGGGGTTGTTCGGCTCGATGGCGGCCCGCTTCTCGAACGCCGCGAGGGTCTTGTCGAACTCGCCCTGCTGGTTGTAGAAATTCGCCAGCAGTTGATAGCCAACCGGGTCGTTCGACTTGACCTCGGCTCCCTTGATGAACATGGCCTCCGCTTCTTCGTTCCGGCCCTGTTCCTGGTAGAGGCGGGCCAGCGCCTGGTAGTTGCCTGGCTCGTCGGGGGTCGTGGCGATGAGCTCCTTGGCAGCCTCTTCGGCCTTGCCGAAGTCGTTCAACCGGTCCGAGCCGTAGGCGGCGATCAGATACTGGTAGGACAGGTTCAGGAACTGGGCGGCCTGAGGTTCGGTCGAGGTCTTCAGGTGCTCGATCGACTGGCGGTAGTTCTCCACCGCCTTCGTCAAGTAGGTATCGTTCTCGGGCTCCCCCTTGCGGGAGGGCCGATACATCTTGTCGTAGCTGTTGCCCAGGAAGAAATACGAGAACCCGAAATCCGGATTCAGCCGCACGGCTTCTTCGAAGTTCTTGGCTGCGCTCGTGAAGTTGCCGCCCGTATAGTCGCCGAGACCGTCCTGGAACGCTTTGGCGGACCGGATGCTGCCGATCGAATACCGACCGCAACCGGCCGCTGCGAGCGACAGCCCGGCAACGAGCACGACGGTGCGGGTGAATCTCAACTGCATGTAATTCCCCTTTCGAGATGCCGAGGGCGGTCCTGGGCAGTCTGGCGGAATGGCTAGAACCGCGTCAGTATATGGACCCGAAAAAACGTCGTCAAGCGCGGCAGGCCGGCGCCGGCTGACGATCGGCCCGACCCGGTTTCTCCCGGGTTTCCAGTATCATGAGTCGGCGGCCTCCCGGGTCCGCCGTCCTCCCAGGACTGCTACCACTTAGACACCGGAAGCCGATGATTCGGTTCGACGATCTCATCGACAGGGTACGCGCCTACGCGCCCGACGCCGACATCGACCTGTTGCGGCGGGCCTACGAGTTCTCGGCCAGAGAGCACAAAGGGCAGGTGCGCCGGTCCGGCGAGCCGTACCTCGTCCACCCGCTCGGCGTGGCCGAGATCCTCGTCGAGCTGAAGATGGACGTCGTCGCGATTGCCGCGGGCCTGCTTCACGACGTCGTCGAGGACACCCCCACGTCGATCGAGCGTGTCCGAGAGCTGTTCGGAGAGCCGGTCGCCCATGTCGTCGCGGGCGTGACGAAGCTGTCCGGGCTCCAGTTCGCCTCGAGCGAAGAGCGGCAGGCCGAGAGCTTCCGCAAGATGCTGATGGCCATGGTGGACGACATCCGGGTCATCCTCGTGAAGCTGGCGGATCGGCTCCACAACATGCGGACGCTGCACCATCTGCCCGAGCAGCGTCGCACGCGGATCGCGCAGGAGACACGCGACATCTACGCGCCGATCGCCAACCGGCTGGGCATGAGCAAGCTCAAGAACGAGCTCGAGGACCTGGCGTTCCAGCATCTGGAGCCGGCCGCCTACGACGCCCTCCGCCGGGACGTGGAAGCGACGCGCCCGGCGACCCAGGGGCTCATCGAGAGCCTGATCAAGCAGCTCAGGGCGCGGCTCGAGGACTCGCAGATCGAGGTCGTCGCCATCGACGGGCGCATCAAGCGCCTCTGGTCCATCCACCAGAAGCTGCACCGGCAGAAGATCCCGCTCGATCAGGTCTACGACTTCATCGCCCTGCGCGTGATCACCAGGACGGTCAAGGACTGCTACGGCGTGCTGGGCATCATCCACCAGATGTGGTCGCCGGTCGCCGGCCGATTCAAGGACTTCATCGCGATGCCGCGGCCGAACGGCTATCAGGCGCTGCACACGTCGGTCGTCAGCGAGCGCGGGATGCCCTTCGAGGTGCAGATCCGGACCGAGGAGATGCACCGCGTGGCCGAAGAGGGCATCGCCGCGCACTGGAAGTACAAGGAGGGCCGGGTCGGTGCGCAGCGTGACGAGCAGTACTTCAACTGGCTCCGCCGCTTGCTGGAGCTCCAGCAGGAGGTGCACGACCCGCAGGAGTTCATGCAGAACCTCCGGATCGAGCTGTATCCGGAGGACGTCTATGTCTTCACCCCGAAAGGGGAAGTGAAAGCCCTGCCGCGCGGTGCGACGCCGGTCGATTTCGCCTACATGATTCACTCGGACGTCGGCCATCAGTGCGTCGGCGCTCGCGTGAACGGCCGGATGGTGCCGCTGCGCACGCGGCTGTCGAACGGCGACATCGTTCAGATCATCACGCAGGCCGGCCACACGCCGAGCCGCGACTGGCTGAACTTCGCCACGACCTCGCGGGCCCGCACCAAGATCAAGCACTTCATCCACGCCCAGGAGAAGGCGCGAAGCGTGGACCTCGGTCGCCGGCTGTTCGAGAAGGAGCTGCGGCAGCACGCCATCGATCGCGCGCTCCTGACCGACGAGGCCCTGGCCAAGCTTCTTCCCGAGTTCAACCTTCCTCGCGTGGACGATCTCTATGCCGCCATCGGCTACGGAAAGCTCACCGCCCGCGCGCTGCTGTCGCGCGCCGTCGGTCAGGAGCGCCTGAAGGAACGTACCGAAGCGGCTCCACCGGTGCCGGCGCTGAAACGGAGCGCGGCTGCCGGCGCTGGGGGAGACGACCACAAGATCAAGGTCCGCGGCGTCGACGATCTCCTGGTTTTTCGGGCCCGTTGCTGTAACCCGATTCGGGGCGAGAGCATCGTCGGCTACATCACGAGAGGCAAGGGCGTGTCGGTGCACGCCGCCTCCTGCCCGAACGTCGTCAACCTGCTCTACGACCCGGAGCGCCGGATTGACGTCGAGTGGGACACGGGCCAGGACGTGCTGTCCTATACGGTCAGGCTGAAGATCAGCGTCGAGGACCGCCGCGGCATCCTCGCGGACGTCAGCTCACGGATCGCCGACATCGACACGAACATCAAGGACGTCGAAGCCGCGGTCGGCACGGACCATCGCGGCTCGATCCGGATGACGGTCGAGATCAGCGACCTCAAGCACCTCGAACGGGTGATGAAGTCGATTCAGAATGTCGAAGGGGTGCTGGCCGTCGAACGGGCCAGCCGCTGAGCTCACGCTGTGACGGTCGTCGCCCGACTGACGTCGCCAGCCTGGCGGCTACGCCGCTTTGGTGACCCGATTGGAGCGCAGGCAGCGCGTGCAGACGCGAAGGCGCCGGATGCCGCCGTTGACCACCGCCCTCACCCGCTGAAGATTCGGCTCGAACCGCCGCGCGCGGACGTTGTGCGCATGGCTGACCACTCGGCCCATGACGGGCCCCTTGCCGCAGACTTCACACTGTTTCGCCATCGTCGTCCCCTGGCGACTCCCCGCCGCCCTTAGAAACATCTAAGTATAGCCGAGCCTCTGTGCCCTGGTGCATCGTCGCGCCAGCGAACCGAATGATGGGGTTCGAACGTCTAAGACGAAACAGACTTCACGGCCGCCGCCCGCGACGGCCGCCAGCATCGTGACGGCGTCGCGGAATCGGCGTCATCCCTCGATGAAACATTGACAGTCTGTTGGACAGTCTGAGTGCTTGGCGGACGGGCGCCGTTGGATCTCGATAGGCGTCGATGTGGTACCTGAATTGCTTGGCTGGTATCAAAACGCTGGGGAAGAGCACCAGACGGCACCCGGAACGGAGGTTGAGCAGATGAGCCCACGGATGAACCGCACGGAGATGGCGACGGCGCGTTATGCGGAGCTGAAGCGCATTTTGGAAGAGCGCCGCCGAGAGATCCTGAATGAAGTGCAGGAGAAGATGCGCGACGTCAGGGCCGTCGGCGCCTCCAGCGAGGGCGTGCTCGACGCCGCCGAGTCGTCCGAAGCCGATATCCAGGACGACATCGAGCTGGCGCTGATTCAGATGAAGTCCGAGACGCTTCACAAGATCGAGGAAGCGCTGGCCCGGCTCGACGAGCAGACCTACGGTTACTGCTTCGAGTGCGGCGACGAGATTTCCGAACGCCGGCTGCGGGCCCTGCCGTTCGCCGTCCGCTGCAAGGACTGCGAGGAGGCCCGAGAGATCGCCGAGCAGCGCGAACGGCAGCACTCTCAGCGTCGTTCGGCTGGCTTCCTGATCGATTTGAACTAGCTCGGCGACCTCTGCACCTCACGTCGTGCGGGTCGCCGAATGGCGGACCTGCGCGACGCTCGCTCAGTCCCGCCTTCGTCTACGATCGTCAGTACCGTACACGGCTGGCACGGCAGTGCGCGTGGCCAGCCTGCCGGGAAGCGTGAGCTTCCCGAAGGAGTGGTCATGAGCGACCAGATCCCCCGCATCGGTGAGCCGGGCGCCGGCGAACGTTCGTACAGCGTGCCGGGAGAGCTGCCCGTGTTGCCGTTGCGCGACACCGTGCTGTTCCCCAGTTCCTTCATGCCGCTCGCCGTGGCGCGCGAGTCGTCCGTCAAGCTCATCGACGAGGCGATTGCGGGCGCCAAGGTGATCGGCGTGTTCACCCAGAAAGATCCTGCCCAGGAGGATCCGGGGGAAGCCGATCTCCATCCGATCGGCACCCTGACCCACATCCACAAGATGTTCAAGCTGCCGGACGGCAGCTTGCGGCTCATCGTCCAGGGCCTCGCGAGAATCGAGCTCAAGCAGGTGATCGGCACCCGTCCGTACCTCAGGGCCGAAGTGTCGGCGTTGAACGACGTCCTGCGGGAAACCGATGCGCTGGAGATCGACGCCCTCGAACGCAACATCCGCGCGAACTTCACGCAGGTCGTGCAGCTCTCGCCGGTGCTGTCCGAGGATCTGACCGCCCTCGCGGCGAACATCACGGACGTGGCCAGGCTCGCCGACTTCATCGCCTCGAGCCTGAGCACGATCGGCACGGTGGCGAAGCAGGAGCTGCTCGCCACGGCGGACGTCCGGAGCCGCATGGATCAGCTCAACCGGATCCTGACCAAGGAGCTCGAGGTTCTCGAGCTCGGGTCGAAGATCCAGTCGCAGGTGCAGTCCGAGGTCGGCAAGGGCCAGCGCGAGTACTTCCTCCGCGAGCAGATGAAGGCGATCCAGAAGGAGCTCGGCGAAGGCGACGATCAGGCGCGAGAGACCGAAGAACTCCGCCAGAAGATCGAAGCAGCCGGCATGCCCGACGAGGTGAAGCGCGAGGCGCTTCGGGAGCTCGATCGGCTGTCGAAGATGCCGGCGGCCGCCGCGGAGTACACCGTGGCGCGCACCTACATCGATTGGCTCGTCGCGCTGCCCTGGAACAAGCGCACCGAGGAGGTCATCGACCTCGCGCGCACGAAGGCCGTCCTCAACGCCGATCACTCCGGTCTCGACAAGCTGAAGGACCGGATCCTCGAATACCTGGCGGTCCGCAAGCTGAAGCCTGATGTGAAGGGCCCGATCCTGTGTTTCGTCGGCCCTCCAGGCGTCGGCAAGACGTCGCTCGCCAAGTCGATCGCCAACTCGCTCGACCGGAAGTTCGTGCGCGTCTCGCTGGGAGGCATGCGCGATGAGGCCGAGATTCGGGGGCATCGGCGCACGTACATCGGCGCGCTGCCCGGCCAGATCATCCAGGGACTTCGCCGCGCCGAATCGAAGAACCCGGTGTTCATCCTGGACGAAATCGACAAGCTGGGGTCCGACTTCCGGGGCGATCCGGCGTCGGCGCTGCTCGAGGTGCTCGATCCCGAGCAGAACAACGCGTTTCGTGACCACTACCTCGACGTGCCGTTCGATCTGTCGGAGGTGCTCTTCATCACGACGGCCAACGTGCTCGATACGATTCCGCCCCCGCTCCGCGACCGCATGGAGGTTTTGGAGCTGTCGGGCTACATCGAGGACGAGAAGCTGCGGATCGCGCAAGATCACCTGGTGGCCCGGCAGATCGCCAACCACGGGCTGCAGCCCGGCCAGGTGACCTTCACCGACGCCGCCGTGTCGGCGATCATCCGCGGGTACACGCGCGAAGCGGGCGTGCGCAATCTGGAACGCGAGATCGGCGCCATCTGCCGCAAGATCGCCCGGCGTCAGGCCGAGGGCGACCTCAGCGCGGTGGTCGTGACGCCCGAACTCGTGACGGAGTTTCTCGGCGCCCCTCGTCACCTCGACGAGGAGATGAAAGATCGCACGAAGGAGCCCGGCGTCTCGGTCGGGCTCGCCTGGACTCCGGTCGGTGGAGACGTGCTCTTCGTCGAAGCTTCCCGGATGGCCGGCAGCAGCCACCTGACGATCACCGGCCAGCTCGGTGACGTCATGAAGGAGTCGGCGCGCATCGCCGTCTCGTGGTTCCGGGCGAACGCAGCCCGGTACGGCGTGGATCCGGCGTTCTATCGCGACGCGGAGCTCCACATCCACGTGCCCGCCGGCGCGATTCCGAAGGACGGGCCGTCGGCCGGCGTGACGATGGTGACGGCACTCGCATCCGCGCTGTCGGGCCGCCCGGTCCGCGCCGGCCTGGCGATGACCGGCGAGATCACCCTCTCCGGGCGCGTGCTGCCGGTGGGCGGCATCAAGGAGAAGGTCCTGGCCGCACGGCGGATGGGAATCACGGAAGTCATTCTGCCGGCGCAGAACGAGAAGAACATCCGCGAGGATCTGACGGAAGATCAGCGCCGCGATCTCACCGTCCACTACGTGACGACGATGGACGAGGTGCTGAAGCTGGCGTTGTCGGCGCCTGTGCGCAAGCCGGACGCCCCGGCCAAACCCGAAGAGCTCCCGCGGCCGAGATTCTCTCTCGCGTGACGAGCCAATGAGTTGTGAGGTGGCACCATCACCTCACGACTCATCGGTCCTCTCGCTACCCCACGTGCGATCGGCCGTTCGTCGGCAGAGCCGCGAGCCGCGGCCGTACCGAGACAGCCGCGCGCCGACCGGCCAGCAGGTCGGCCAACGCTTCCATGTACAGGTAGAAGACCGGCGTGATGAACAGGGTGAGCGTCTGTGAGACCACGAGGCCGCCGACGACCGCCAAGCCGAGCGGCTGCCGCGCCTCGGCGCCGGCTCCGACGCCCAGGGCGATTGGCAGCGTGCCGACGAGCGCTGCCATCGTCGTCATCATGATCGGCCGGAACCGCACGAGACACGCTTCGTACATCGCTTCGGCGGGCGACTTGCCCTGCGTCCGCTGCGCCTCGATGGCGAAGTCGATCATCATGATGCCGTTCTTCTTGACCAGGCCGACGAGCATGATGACGCCGACGAACGCGTACAGATTGAGATCCACGCCGAAGACGAGCAGCGTCAGCAGCGCGCCGAGACCCGCCGCCGGCAGGCCCGAGAGGATGGTCAGCGGGTGGATGAAGCTCTCGTACAGGATGCCGAGGACGACGTAGATCACGAAGATCGCCATCAGCAGGATGATGCCGAGCCCGCGGGTGGACTCCTGAAACGCCTGCGCGGTGCCCTGGAACGACGTCGCCACGGTAGACGGCAGCTCTTCCAAGGCGGCCTGCTGCACCTGCGCGACCGCCTCGCCGAGCGAGATGCTCGGGCGGATATTGAACGACAGCGTCACCGACGGGAGCTGGCTCGTGTGGTTCACCGAGAGCGGACCGACGGCCGTCTCGACCCTCGTCAGGCTCGAGAGCGGGACGCGGTCACCCTGGCCCGTCCTCACGAACAGCAGGTCGAGCGCCGACGCGTCGCGCTGGAACTCCGGCGCGACCCGGAGCAGCACCTGATAGGCGTTGTTCGGGGCGTAGATCTGGCCGATCTGCCGCGAGCCGAACGCGCTGTACATCGCGCCCTCGACCTGGTCGGCGCTGACGCCGAGCGCGGCCATGCGATCGCGGTCGAGCGCGACGTTCACCTGCGGGTTCGTGAGCAGCAGGTCGCTCGAGACGTCCTGGAGCGCCTGCATCTCCCGCATCCTCGCCTCGAGCTTCGTGCCCGCTTCGTACAGCGCCGCCGTGTCGGTGCCGGTCAGCGTGAACTGGTACGGCGCGCGCGTCGCGCGGCCGCCGATGTTGATCACCGGCGGGTTCGTGAGAAAGACCCGCACACCCGGAATGCCGGCGAGCTTCGGGCGCAGCGCCTCGATGATCTGGTCGGCGGTGAGGAGGCGCTCGTGGCGCGGCTTCAGCTCGATCTGCAGGCGGCCGCCGTTGGCCGACTGCGCCAGGCCGCCCGTGCTCCCGATCGACGAGGTCACGGACTTCACGTTCGGATCGGACTGGATGACCCGCATGACCTGGAGCTGGTGCTCCACCATCGCCGGAAAACCGAGCCCCTGGGCCATCTCGGTCTGCGCGTTGATCTGGCCGATGTCCTGGCTGGGGATGAAGCCCATCGGGATGATGCGGAAGCAGTACACCGTGGCGACCAGCAGCAGGGCCGAGATGCCCATCGTGACGCCATGGTGCGTCATCGCACGCTGGAGCAGCCACGCATAGCCGCTGCGCGTCGCCTCGAACAGGCGCTCGATGCCCATGTACAGCTTGCCGTGGCGCTGCTCGGCCGGCGGCCGCAGGAAGCGCGCGCCGAGCATCGGCGTGAGGCTCAGCGACACGAAGCCCGAGATCAGGATGGCGACCCCCATCGTGACCGCGAACTCGTGCAGCAGCCGGCCCACGATCCCTCCCATGAACAGCACCGGGATGAAGACCGCGGCCAGCGAGACGGTCATCGAGATGATCGTGAAGCCGATCTCCTTGGAGCCGCGCAGCGCGGCCGTCATCGCGTTCTCGCCGTGCTCCATGTGGCGCACGATGTTCTCGAGCATGACGATCGCGTCGTCCACGACGAAGCCCACCGAGAGGGTCAGCGCCATGAGCGACAGGTTGTTCATGCTGTAGCCGAGCAGCGACATGGCGGCGAACGTGCCGATGATCGACGCGGGCAGCGCCAGGCTGGGGATGATCGTCGCGGACAGATTCCGCAGGAAGAGGAAGATCACCAGCACGACGAGCACGACGGTGAGCGCGAGGGTCAGCTTGATGTCGTGGATCGACTCGCGGATCGACTCGGACCGATCCTGGCGGATGGCCAGCGAGACGGACGCCGGCAGTTGGCTCTGGATCTGCGGCAGCAGCGCGCGGATGGCGTCGACGATTTCCACCGTGTTCGTGCCGGGCTGCCGGTTGATCGACAGATAGATCGTCCGGTCGCCGTTGAACCAGCTCGCCACTTTGTCGTTCTCGACGCCGTCGTACACGTTCGCGACCTCGTCGAGCCTGACGGGCCGGCCGTCGCGGTAGCTGACGATGAGCCGCCGGAACATCAGCGCGTTCATCATCTGGCCGTCGGTCTTCACGGCGAACGTGCGCTCGTCCCCGTAGAGCGTGCCGGTCGGCCGGTTCACGCTGTTCCGGCTCACGGCGCTGGCGATCTGCTCGATGTCGAGGTCGCGCGCGGCGAGCTGCCGCGGGTCGACGTCGATCTGCACGGCGAACTTCTGCGCGCCGAAGATGTTGACCTGCGCGACGCCCCGCAGCATCGAAATGCGCTGCGCGACGTTGATCTCCGCGTACTCGTTGATCTGCGAGAGCGGCAGGGTGCTCGAGCTGAGCGTGAGGAACATGATCGGGAAGTCCGCCGGGTTCACCTTCTGGAACGACGGCGGCTGCGGCATGTCGGGCGGCAGGTTGCGCGTGCGCGAGATCGCGAGCTGCACGTCCTGCGCGGCGGCGTCGATGTCGCGGTCCAGATCGAACTGCAGCGTGATCGAGGTGCTCCCGGTCGAATTGGTCGAGCTGATCGACGAGATGCCCTGGATCGCGGAGAACTGCTTCTCGAGCGGCGTCGCGATGGCCGACGCCATCGTCTCCGGATTGGCGCCCGGCAGGTTGGCCGAGACCGCGATCGTCGGGAAGTCCACGGCCGGCAGGTCGCTCACCGGCAGCGAGCGGTAGCCGATGATGCCGAACAGGACGATCGACAGTTGCAGCAGCGTGGTGGTGACCGGACGCTTGATGAACAGTTCCGAGAGATTCATGGCGCTGATCCTGCTATTCGCCAGCCGGCTTGACGCTGACCTTGGCTCCGGGCGTCAGGCGAAGCTGACCGTCGGTGACGACGGTATCGCCCGCGTTCACGCCCTCCTCGATGACGCTGACTTCGCCTTCCACCCGTGCCACCGTGACGGGACGGATCTCGACCGTGGCGTCGGGCTTCACGAGATACACGTACTGTCCCTGTTGACCTGCCTGAACCGCGGCATTCGGCACGACGCGCGCGCGGGGGTCGATCGAGAGCTGGAGCGTCACGTCCACGAAGGCCCCGGCCCACAGCCGGCGATCGCGGTTCGGGAACATGGCCTTGAGGCGCACGGTGTCGGTCGTCTGGTCCACCGTGTTGTCCACGAACGTCACCGCTCCGCTCGACGGCGTCGCCTTCGTGCCGGCAGGCGCCGCGTCGACCTTGAGCCCGGCGTTGGGACGCAGTTGCGGCAGCAGGCGCGCCGGCACGGCGAACGTGACGTACGCCGGCGTGATCTGGTTGATCACGACGAGCGGCGACGCGTCAGTCGGCCGGACGAGCGACCCTGGATGCACCAGCAGGGCGCCCGTGCGCCCGGAGACGGGCGCCGTGATCGTCGTGTACTCGAGCTGCAGCTTCGCGTCGTCCACGCGCGCGGCGTCGGAGGCGGCCGTGGCCTGGAGCATGGCGTATTGCGTGGCGAGCGCTTCACGATCGGCGCGCGACGCCAGCCCCTGCTTGAAGAGCTCCTCCGAGCGCGCGACCTGGATGCTCATGCCCTTCGCCTGCGCGGCGCTGCGCGCAAGCGCCGCCTCGGCCTGCTTGAGCGCCAGCTCGAAGGCCTGAGGTTCGATCTTGAACAGCACCTGCCCGGCGGTGACGTCGTCGCCCTCCTTGAAGCCGACGCTGACGAGCTGCCCGGTGACGCGCGGCCGGATCTCCACCGAGGACGACGCCTCGACGTTCCCGACCGTGCGGACGTTGACTGCCATCGGGCGCTCGACGACCTGGCCCGTCGTGACGGGCACCGGAGCAGATCCGCCAGCGCGGCCGCCCCGTCCCGCGCCGCCGGCGCGCCCTGACTCGGTGGCCGCCGCCCCTTCGCCTGCCGCGCCTCCGGTACAGCCGGTCCCGAGAAGCCATGAGGTGATGAGCAGAAAAGCCAGGACGCGAGTGTGGTTCATAACGTCAGCCGGGGCTTGTAGATGTTACGCCACGGCGGGGGCAACGTGTATTACAACCGATCGAGGAGCGTGAGGCCGACGATGGTCTTCATGTCGGCGATTTCCCCGCGTTCGACGAGCGTCCACGCCTCCCGCACTGACAGTGTCCTGGGCTCGATCTGCTCGTCCGGATCCTTCGGCAGCGGCCGGGCGGGCGTGACCAGGCCCGAACACAGGTAGAAGATCATCCGCTCGTCGCAGAAACCGGGCGAGGGATAGAAGGTGCCAAGGCGTCGCAGCCGGGTGGGCCGCAGACCGATTTCCTCCTGGCATTCGCGGCGAGCCGCCCGGGCAGGCGGTTCGCCTTCCTCCAGCGACCCTGCCGGCAGTTCCCAGAGCCACCGGCCCACGACGTAGCGGAACTGGCGGATCAGCACGATCTCGCCGCGTGCCGGCTGCGCAATCAGCACGACCGACCCCCGGTGCCTGACGGCTTCCATCGTGAGCGTCCGTCCGTTGGCCAAAGGCACGCGATCGCGTTCGATCCGGAAGATGCGTCCTTGGTAGATCACTTCATGCCCGGTCGCCCGGGCGCGTCGTCGATTCGTCATGGTGTCGGTCCCGCGCCGCCGGCCCGCCCGATCGCGCGGCGGAGCACGGTCAGCACCTCGCTCAGATCGTCCGGCAGCGGCGCTTCGAAAGAAAGGGGCGTCTGCGAGATCGGGTGCGCGAAGGCCAGACGCGATGCATGCAGGAAGGGACGACGGAGACGGGTCGTCGCCGCCGCACCGGCCACCATCCTTCGGCGCACGCCTCCGTAGAGCGGGTCGCCGACCACTGGACGGCCGGCCTCGCTGAGGTGTACGCGAATCTGGTGCGTGCGGCCGGTGCCGATCCGCACGCGCACGAGCGTCACGTCGCCGAGCGGCTCGGCGTCGACCACGGTGGTCGACGCGGATCGGCCTCGCGCCGTACGGCTCGACATCCTCAGCCGCTGTCGGGAATCGCGGCCAATGGCCGACTCGATCGTCCGTCCCGGCGCGAGGTGACCCCAGACGAGCGCCACGTACTCCTTGGTGACGAGGCGATCGTGGAACTGTCGCGCGAGCGCGCGATGGGCGGCGTCGTGCTTCGCCACGACCATCACGCCCGACGTGCCGCGATCGAGGCGATGGACGATCCCGGGACGTTGCTCACCGCCGATCCCGCTCAGGCCGCGCACGTGATGGAGCAGCGCGTTGACCAGCGTGCCGCTGGAATGGCCCGGGGCCGGATGGACCACGAGCCCGGCGGGCTTGTCGACGACGACGATGTCGGCATCCTCGTAGAGGATGGTGAGGGGAATCGGCTCGGCCGCCGGCGTCGAGGGTGCGGGCGGAGGCACGGTGACGAGCACTTCGGCGCCGGCCGGCACGGGCGAGCTCGGCTTGGCCGGCTGCCCGGCCAGGGTCACGTGCCCGGCGTCGATCAACCGCCGGACTTGCGAGCGGGACAGCGCAGGCACGTGACGCGCCACGAACACGTCCAGCCGGCAGCCGGCATCTGGCGGAGCCGCCACGAGCTGCGCATGCCGGCTGGACGCAGGCGCATCAGGCACGGGCGCGCGCCCGCAGGCGCTGCAGCATGACCAGCGCCAGCGGCACCATGATCAGCGACACGATCTGCGACGTCGAGACGCCGTAGAACATGCCCCGATCGTCTCCGCGAAAGAACTCGATGACGAATCGCGAGACGCCGTAGAGCAGCACGTAGAGCCAGAACGTGCGGCCGGCGAAGACGCGCCCTCGGCGTTCCGTGGCGAGGAGCGCGACGAGAACGATCAGCTCGGCCGCGGCCTCGTAGATCTGCGTCGGGTGCAGCGGGATGCCGAGCGGCGTCCCGACGTTCGCGAGCGCGAGCGGGTTCGTGAAGGTGATGGCCCACGGGACGGTGGTCGGTTTGCCGTAGCAGCAGCCGGCCAAGAGGCAGCCCAGACGGCCGATGACGTGTCCGAGCGCGATGCCCGGCGCGAACATGTCCGCCGTGGTCCAGAGGGGCAGCCGGTAGCGGCGGGTCAGCACGATCGCCGTCACGAGCGCCGCCAGCAGGCCGCCGTAGAACACGCCGCCCGCGCGCACGAGCGTCAGGAGCTCGCGCGGCTGGGCGACGAAGTACCGGAAATCGACGACCACCAGCATCAGCTTCGCGCCGACGAGCGCGGCGATGATGAGGTAGATGCCCACGTCCATGATGCGCGCCCCGTCGAGACCTCGTCGGCGGGCGCGAACGACGGCGAGCTGCAGCGCGACGAGATAGGCGACGGCGAGCAGCACGCCGTAGGCGTAGACGGGCCAGCCGCCGACCTCAAACAGAATCGGGTGCATGTCGATTCACGAAGAGGATGTCGACGCACACGAGGATCGCGCCGATCGTGATCGCGGCGTCCGCCACGTTGAACGCCCAGAAATGCCAGCTCCGGAAGTACACGTCGACGAAATCCACGACGTAGCCGTGGCGGAGCCGGTCGATCAGATTGCCGATCGCTCCGCCCAGGATGAGCGACAGGCCAAGACGCGCGAGCCGCTCGTGCGCCTGCACGTAGCGCGAGTAGAACACGATGCTCGCGAGCGCGACGAAGGCGAGCCCGCTCGTGAACAACCCGCGCTGCGGATGGTCGAGCGTGTTCATCAGCCCGAACGCGACGCCGGCGTTGCGGACGTGGACGAGGTCGAGCAGCCGCGGGACGATCGTCTTCGCGGAGTACAGTGGAATCCACGTGACGATCAGCGCCTTGATCGTCTGGTCCGCGATGACCGTGGCCGCAATCACCCACCAGACGAGCCCGCCGCGTGCGTCGGCGGGCCGATCCACCGTGGCGGTCGCCGGCGGTGCCGGGGCATCGAGTGGCGGCGTCGGCGTCGGCTCGCTCAAGCCGACACTCCGACGGCTTCGGCGCAGCGCTCGCACAGGCCCGCGAGCTCGCCGTCTTCGACCTGCACGCCGACGATGCGCCAGCATCGGGGACACTTGTCGCCAGCCGCTCGCGAGACCTCGACGGCCAGCGCCCCCGAGTCCTGACGAATGAGATCCACGGCCGAGGTGATGCACAGCATCGGCAGATCGTCGCGGCTCTGCTCGAGCAGGTCGGCGTCGGTGCCGCTGGCGCGAATCGTCACGTGGGCGGCGAGCGAGCTGCCGATTTCCTTGCGCTGCCGGGCCCCCTCGAGCGCCGCGTTCACCTGGCGGCGGATCTCGAGCAGCCGCTCCCAGCGCGCCTCGAGTGCGGCGTCTCGCCAGCGCTCGAGGTCGGGCGCGAAGTCGGCGAGGTGCACCGAGGCTTCCCGCGGGCCGGGCAGGTGCCGCCACACCTCGTCGGCGGTCATCGACAGGATTGGCGCGAGCAGGCGGCACAGGCCGTCGGCGATGACGTACTGCGCCGTCTGCGCCGACCGGCGCGCAGCGGAGTCCGCGCGCAGCGTGTACAGACGGTCTTTCGAGACGTCGAGGTAGAACGCGCTCAGGTCCACCGTGACGAACTCGTTCAGGATCTGGAAGATGGCCTGGAAGTCATAGGCGTCGTAGTGCCGCTGCACGTCCGCGGCCACGTGCGCCATGCGCGCAAGCATGTAGCGGTCGACCTCGAGCAGCCGATCCGCTGCGCTCACGCGGTCGCGCGCCGGATCGAAGTCGTAGAGATTGCCCAGCAGGTACCGCAGCGTGTTGCGAACCTTTCGATACGCCTCGACGACCCGCGACAGGATCTCCTGGCTGATCCGGATTTCGTCGCGGTAATCGCTCATCGCCACCCACAGCCGCAGGATGTCGGCGCCGTTCTGGTCGATCACGGTGTGCGGCGCGATCGACGTGCCGAGCGACTTCGACATCTTCCGTCCCTCGAGGTCGATGAGGAACCCGTGGGTCAGCACCTGGCGGTACGGCGCGCGCCCACGTGTGCCGAGCCCGACGAGGAGCGAGCTCTGGAACCATCCGCGATGCTGGTCGCTGCCCTCGAGGTACAGATCGGCCGGCCATGTGAGCTCCGGGCGAACGGACAGGACGGCTTCGTGGCTCGATCCGGAGTCGAACCACACGTCGAGGATGTTCATCTCCTTCTCGAAGTCCTGCGCGCCGCATGCCGGGCACGCGAGGCCGTCTGGCACGAACGCCGCCGTCGCATGGCTGTACCACGCGTCGGCGCCGTGGGCTTCGAAGACTCGCGCGGCCTGCTCGACGATGGCGGCCGACGTCAGCGCCTCGCCGCAGCGGGTGCAGTCGAGCGCCGGAATCGGCACGCCCCAGACCCGCTGCCGCGAGACGCACCAGTCGGGGCGATGCGCGACCATGTTGAAGATGCGGTCGTGCCCCCACGACGGAATCCACTGCACGTCGCGATCGATGGCGTCGGTGGCCGCGCGCCGAAGCGTCCGATCCGACGCGCCGGCCGATGCGTCGCCGAGCGGCGCGTCCATCCTGATGAACCACTGCGACGTCGCGAGGAAGATCACCGGATGGTGGCAGCGCCAGCAGTGCGGGTACTGATGCGAGAAGAGCTCGCGATGCCACAGCCGGGCGCGCTCGTGGAGTGCCTGTTCGACGCTGGTGTTGGCGTCGAAGACGCGCTGGCCGGCGAAGATGTCGACCGAGTCGAGGAAGTGGCCGCCCGGGCCGACCGGCGCGTAGATGTCGAGGCCGTACTTCATGCCCGTGGCGAAGTCGTCGGCGCCGTGGCCGGGCGCCGTGTGGACCGCGCCCGTGCCGGCGTCGAGCGTCACGTACTCCGCGAGCACGCCGACCGAGTCGCGCGCGTACAGCGGGTGCTGAAAGCGCACCCCCTCCAGCGCGGTGCCTTTGAACGTCGCGATCGGAGGGCCGAAACGGCGTCCGACGGCGGCGCCCACCCGATCGGCCAGCGCCTCGGCGACGATGACGAGCCGCCCGTCCACGTCGTACGCCCCGTAATCGAACTCCGGATGGAACGCGACCGCGAGGTTCGACGGGATGGTCCACGGGGTCGTCGTCCAGATCAACACCGCGACGTCGCGGTTGGCCAGAGCAGGGACGCGCGCGGCCAGGTCGGCGGCGCCCGCCGGCGATGCCGGGAACTCGACGTAGATCGACGGCGACGTGTGCTCCTCGTACTCGACCTCGGCCTCGGCGAGCGCGGTGCGGCAGTGGATGCACCAGTGGACCGGCTTCTTGCCTTTGTAGACCAGGCCGCGCTCGACGAAGCGGCCGAAGGCGCGCGCGATCGCCGCCTGATACTTGAAGTTCATCGTCAGGTACGGCGCGTCCCACGTGCCGAGCACGCCGAGCCGCTGGAACTGCGCGGTCATCGTGTCGATGAAGCGCTCGGCGTACGCGCGGCACGCCTGGCAGAACTCGGCGACGGCCATGTCCCGCTTCTTCGCGCCGAGCTCTCGATCGACCTTCAGCTCGATCGGCAGGCCATGACAGTCGTATCCGACGACGAACGGCGCATCGAAGCCGGCCATCGAGCGCGACTTCACGACCATGTCCTTGAGGATCTTGTTCAGCGCCGTGCCGAGATGGATGTTGCCGTTCGCGTACGGAGGACCGTCGTGCAGCACGAACTTCGGGCGGCCCTGTCGCCGCGCCCGAATCTGTCCGTAGAGGTCCATGTCCTGCCAGCGGGCGAGCGTCTCCGGCTCGGTGGCGGGCAGGTTCGCCTTCATCGGGAAACCGGTTCGCGGAAGGTTGAGCGTCTCTTTCCAGTCGCGCATGAGGGGTCGAAACTGACATTCTATAATCGGACCCGGTGGCTCGCACCGCGGCCGTCTTCTTCGACGTCGACTTCACCCTGATCCATCCCGGCCCGCGATTCGACGGCTCCGGCTATCAGGCGAGCTGCGCCCGGCGGGGCATCGTGGTCGATCCGGCGCGGTTCGAGACGGCCGTCGCCGGCGCAGCGTCAGCCCTCGAGTCGGCCGACGGCCTCTACGACCATCGAATCTTCGTCAACTACGCGCGGCGCGTGATCGAGCTGATGGGCGGCGATGCGCCGGGCGTCGACGACGTGGCGCGCGAGCTGTTCGAGGAGTGGGCCGAACATCGCCATTTCTCGCTCTACGACGACGTGGTCGAGACGCTGCAGGTGCTGCGCGATCGAGGCATCCGCGTAGGGCTGATTTCGAACTCGCACCGGTGCCTCGCGTCGTTCCAGGCGCACTTCGCGCTCGACGACCTGGTGAGCGTGGCGGTCTCGTCGGCCGAGCTCGGCTACATGAAGCCGCATCCGAACATCTTCCGCGCGGCCCTGGATCTCATGGGCGTGCGGTCCACAGAGGCCGCGATGGTGGGTGACAGCCTGCAACACGACGTGAACGGCGCGCGGAGCGTGGGCATGCAGGGCGTCCTGCTCGCTCGTGGCGGCGTGCCGGCCGTGAGCCAGGACGTCACCGTGATCCGCTCGCTCATCGAGCTGCCGGCGAGACTCTAGTCCAAGTCGATCATCCCGGCGGCCAACTGAAATGCCTGCCGCCGAGCACGTGCAGATGGATGTGGAACACGGTCTGGCCGGCCGCGGCGTTGCAGTTGAACACCGTGCGGTATCCCAGGCTGTCGTAGCCGCGCTCGGCGGCGATCGCGGCGGCGCGGCGCACCATCGATCCGATCAGCTCGTCCTGAGACGCGCTGAGATCGTTCAACGTCTCGATGTGCTGGCGGGGCACGATGAGCACGTGCATCGGGGCTTGCGGGTTCACGTCGTTGAACGCCACCAGCACGTCGTCTTCGAACACCGTGGACGCCGGGATCTCACCGGCGACGATTCGGCAGAAGAGGCAGCTCATCGGCCGATTATACGGAGCCGCGGCGAGGGCGGCGCGCCTCGTCGGGCCACCAGCACGCGGGGATGGCACGCGAGATCCGGCTCGATGCCGATCGGCGAGAGACTCGTCGCCTCGGCGGCCAGCCGGCGGACGCGCTCGTCCTGATCGCTGCCGATCTCGACGACCAGCCAGCCGCCTGGATCCAGCGCGCGTTCGGCCCGAGGCAGCAGCGATCGGAGCACCTCGAGCCCATCCGGTCCACCAAACAGGGCGATCGGCGGCTCGTAGTCGCGGACGTCCGGCATCAATTCCTGACGGCTCTGCTCAGCCACGTAGGGCGGGTTCGAGACCACGAGGTCATAGGCGCCGATCGCGCCACCGACGAGCGGCTCTTCGACGAACCGGACGTCAGCGACACCGAGATCGGCGGCGTTGCGGCGCGCGACCGCGAGCGCCGCGGGCGAGACGTCCGTCGCGACCACCTCGATGCCCGGCCGCTCGAGCGCGAGCGTGACGGCGATGCACCCGCTGCCGGTGCCCACGTCGACGACGCGCACGCGCGCGACGTGCGGTCGGCGCTCGTCGATCGCCCGCAGGGCCTCGTCGACGACGCGCTCGGTTTCGGGACGAGGGATCAGCACGTCCGGCGTGACCCGAAAGGGACGTCCGTAGAACTCCCGGATGCCCGTGATGTACGCCACGGGCTCTCGGCGGGCGCGGCGGGCGACGGCTGCGTCGAAGGCCTCTGTGAACCCGGCGGGCGGCCGCTCGTGCATGTGCGTGAGCCAACCGGCGCGGTCCCAACCGAGAAGATGCCGTGCGAGCACCTCGGCGTCCATGCGGCTCGAGTCCGCGGGCCGGCCCGCCGCACCGAGCGCGCGGGCCGCGCGGTCGACGAGGGCGGCGACGGTCGGCGCCGCGCCGGACGGAGGGCGCCCCCGCACGTCAGCCGGCCGACCGCGTTTCAGCCGGACCGACCGCCGTCGCTTCGCGGAGCCGCTCGGCCATCTCGCGGGCATCGAGCGCCCCCATCAACTCGTCGAGATCGCCGTCGAGGGCATCGGCGAGCTGATGGATCGTGAAGTTAATCCGATGATCGGTGATCCGGTTCTCCTTGAAGTTGTACGTCCGGATCTTCTCCGATCGTTCGCCCGTGCCCACCTGGCCCCGCCGCTCCTTCGCAATCGCTTCCTGCTGTCGCCGCATCTCGATCTCGTACAGGCGCGCGCGCAGGACCTTCAGGGCTTTCTGGCGGTTCTTGATCTGCGACTTCTCGTCCTGCTGAGAGACGACGAGCCCCGTCGGCAGGTGGGTGACCCGCACTGCCGAGTACGTCGTGTTGACGCTCTGGCCGCCGGGTCCGCTCGAGCAGAAGGTGTCGATCCGGAGATCCTTCGGGTCGATCTGGATGTCCACTTCCTCCGCCTCGGGCAGCACCGCGACGGTCGCGGTGGAGGTGTGGATGCGGCCGCTCGCTTCGGTGACCGGGACGCGCTGCACGCGGTGGACGCCGCTCTCGTGCTTCATGAAGCGGTAGGCGCCGCGCCCCTCGATGCTCGCGATGACCTCTTTGATGCCCCCGACGCCGGTGGCATGGCTCGAGATGACGTCGACTTTCCAGTGATGCCGTTCGGCGAAGCGTGTGTACATGCGGAAGAGGTCGGCGGCGAACAACGCGGCCTCGTCTCCGCCGGTGCCGGCCCGGATCTCGAGCATGACGTTGCGGTCGTCGTTCGGGTCCTTCGGGATGAGCAGCCGCTCGATCTCCGCTTCGAGCGCGGTCAGCTTCGCCTGGAGCGGCGTCACTTCCTCGGCCGCGAGCTCGCGCAGATCGGCATCGCCGGAAGCGGCGAGGTCGCGCGCCTCGACGAGAGCGCGCTCGTGATGGCGGTACTCGCGATAGCGGTCGACGATCTCCTGCAGATCGGCGAGCGACTTGGAGTGCGTCCGGTACGTCGACGGATCCGCCTGTATCGAGGCGTCGCTGAGCAGGCGCGTCAGCTCGTCGTAGCGCGCTTCGACCGACTGGAGTTTCTCAAGAACCTGCGGCGTCATCCTGCGTCCGTTCACCCTGACCGCCCGACACGGGCGGCAGAAAAGCCACGTCATCGCCGTCGCGGAGGCGCGTGTCCATTCGCGCGAACTCTTCGTTCACGGCCGGCGAGACGGCGCCGCTGAAGCTCTCGAGGCCGGCGTGCGCGCGCACGAGGGCGCGCCACGCGTCGGCCGCCGACGCGCCCGGTGGAAGATCGCAGGCCCACTCGCTCGTGCCCGCCCGCTCACGCAGCATCGCGAACAGCCGCACCGTCACCCGCACGATCGCTCCAGCGCCTGGCGGCGCGCCGCATCGTCGGTCGGGTCGGCCAGCGCGCCCTCGACCCAGGCGTCGCCGCCCTCGAAGAACTCGTGTTTCCACACCGGGGCGATCTGTTTGACTCGTTCGATCGCATAGCGGCACGCCGCGAAGGCGGCCGCGCGGTGCGCCGACGCCGCGACGATGACGATGCTCGCCTCGCCGATCTCGAGCCGTCCGACCCGGTGCACCAGGCCGAGCACGGTCCTGGGCCATTCCACGTCCGCTTCCGCGACGATCTGGCGGAAGACCTTCTCGGCGAGCGGCGCGAAGGCTTCGTACTCGAGATGTCGCACCCGGCGCCCGCCGTGCACCGCGCGCACGACGCCGACGAAGCTCGCGATCGCGCCGTATCCGTCCGCCAGCCATTCCGCCCGGGCCGACACGTCGGCCGTCAGCCGATCGAGCGACAGCGGCTCGCGCACGATGCCGACGAGCGGCGCCGCGGACATCGGTGCAGTGTACAACGGCGGCCAGGCACGGGACGTGCGGCGCGGCCCGTCGTGCGCGCCGCGCCGTTCCACTCTCGCGCGGCGCACTCGAGAAGCCGGCGCGCGTCCGGCCGTTGCGTCAGGTGTGGGTGCCGGACGCGGCCGACGGCGCGCCGCGGGTGAGCTCACGCGCGAGCGTCTCGCGGTCGAGCTCGCCTTCCCAGCGCGAGACGACGATCGTGGCCACGCCGTTGCCGACGAAGTTCGTGAGCGCCCGCGCTTCCGACATGAAGCGGTCGATTCCGAGAATCAGCGCCAGGCCGGCGATCGGGATCGATGGCACCACGGCCAGCGTCGCCGCCAACGTGACGAAGCCGGCGCCGGTCACGCCCGAGGCGCCCTTCGACGTCAGCATCGCCACGGCGAGCAGCGTGAGCTGTTCGGTGATCGTCAGGTCGATGTTCAGGGCCTGCGCGACGAACATCGCCGCCATCGTGATGTAGATGTTCGTGCCATCGAGATTGAACGAGTAGCCAGACGGCACGACGAGACCGACAACGGACTTGGAACACCCGAGGCGTTCGAGCTTGTGCATCAGCGGGAGCAGCCCCGCCTCGGACGATGACGTCCCGAGCACGATGAGCAGCTCGTCGCGGATGTAGCTGACGAAGCGCACGATGCTGAACCCGGTGAACGCCGCGATGGCACCGAGCCCGAGAAGGACGAACAGCAGGCACGTCAGATAGAACGCGCCCATCAGCTTGACCAGCGGGCCCAGCGCGGCCACGCCGTAGCGTCCGATCGTGAAGGCCATGGCGCCCGCGGCGCCGAGCGGCGCCAGGCGCATGATGACGTTCATCATCCCGAAGAAGATGCGGGAGGCGGCCTCGATCACATGGAGGATCGGCTCGGCGGCATCGCCCAGGCGCAGCATCGCGTAGCCGAAGAGCACCGCGAGCAGCAGGACCTGCAGCAGGTTGCCCGATCCGGTGAAGGCGTCGATGAACGTCACCGGGATCATGTGCAGCAGGAACTCCGCCGTGCTCTGTTCGCTGGCGGCCTTGGCGTACGTCGCCACGGCCGACGCATCCAGCGTCGCGGGGTCGACGTTGAAGCCGGCACCCGGCCGGAGGACGTTGACGACGATGAGGCCGATCACGAGCGCGATGGTGGACACGACCTCGAAGTACAGGATGGCCTTGCCGCCGACGCGGCCGACCTTCTTCATCTCGCCCGCCCCGGCAATCCCCAGCACGACCGTGCAGAAGATCACCGGGCTGATCAGCATCTTGACCAGCGCGATGAAGCCGTCGCCGAGCGGCTTCAGCGCGACGGCGGTGGCGGGATCGTAGTGGCCCAGCAAACCGCCGAGAACGATGGCGACGAGCACCTGGGCGTAGAGCAGCCGGCTGAGCCGGCGGAGGCGCGACGATAGCGATGCGGTCACTGTGGGAAATGGGCGAGCGGGCCGTGACCGCTGCCGAGATGGGGCGCCTGTGCGAGCGCACGCGTCACGTAAGCCTTGGCAGCCTGGATCGCCGGCGCCAGCGGATGACCGAGGGCCAGGCGCGCCGCGATGGCCGCCGCGAACGTGCAGCCTGTCCCGTGCGTGTGCCGCGTCGCGATCCGCTCGCCGGCGAACTCGGTGAACGTCCGCCCGTCGTACAGCACGTCGACAGGCGGCCCGTCGAGATGACCGCCCTTGACGATCGCGGCTCGTGCACCGAGATCGTGGAGACGGCTGGCGGCCGTCCGGGCCGTGGGCACGTCCACGACGATGATGCCGGTCAACACGTGCGCCTCCCGGGTGTTCATCGTCACGACCTCCGCCAGCGGCATCAGTTCGTCCTGCAGTACGCGCACGCCGCCTTCCTCCAGCAACGGGACGCCGGTGCTCGACGCGAGCACCGTGTCGAGGACGACGTGCGGCAGACGCCAGCGGCGCAGCGCTTCCGCTACCGCCGACGCGTTCCCGGTAGAGCCGAGCATGCCGATCTTCACCGCGTCGGCGCCGAAGTCCTCGACGACCATCCGGATCTGCGCCGCGACGATGTCAGGAGGCACGAGGAACACGCTGCCGACGGCGCGCGTGTTCTGGGCGGTCACCGCCGTGACGGCCGACGTGCCGTAGACCCCGTGCGCGGCAAACGTCTTGAGGTCCGCCTGGATGCCGGCACCGCCTCCCGAATCGCTTCCGGCGATTGTCAGTGCCGTGCGCATTGACTAGAATCCTCTCGTGTCTGCTCCTGTCACGTCGCGTGCTCTGATCGCATCGTCCATCGCGGGCTCGGCGCTCGTCACGCCGCTCCGCATCGCGGTGGTCGCGCTCGCGGCCGCCTTCACGGCGGCGGCGGCCCAGTTTACGACGACCGTTCCGTTTACGGCCGTCCCGTTCACGTTGACGCCCATCGCGGTGCTGCTCACCGGGGCCGCGCTGGGCTCACGGCTCGGTGCGATGTCGCAAGTCGTCTACGTGGTCAGCGGGGTCGCGGGGCTCGCCGTGTTCGCGCCTTCAGCGACGCTGCCGCCCGGAGTGCTCCGTGTCCTCGGGCCGACGGGCGGGTATCTCATGGCCTACCCGGTCGCGGCGTTCGTCACGGGCTGGCTGGCCGAGCAGGGATGGGATCGGCGCTACGTCAGCGCGTTTCTCGCGATGCTCGCCGGCTTGGGCGTGATCTACGCAGGGGGCGTGAGCTGGCTGGCGCTCGCGCACGTTGGCGCCGTTGGTTCCGCGCTGACGATCGGTCTCGCCCCGTTCGTGCTGCTCGACGTGCTCAAGCTCGCCGCCGCGGCGATGCTTCTGCCGAAAACCTGGCGGCTAGCGGGCCGCCGGCTTGGGTGATCGGCTCGTCGCCGGACCTTTTCCGAAGACCAGAAGGTACTGGTAGCGAAGAAACGTCTCGTGGGACTTGAAGACGAGTCCCGCGGCCGCCGCATCCCGCCGCACGACGTCTGGATCGACGCGCTCCTCGGGCGCCGGTCCCGGACCACCCGCGCCGTCGTTCTTGAAGTCCACGACACCGAGCAGGCCGTTCGGCGCCAGCGCCTCGTTGATGTGTTCCAGCAGATTGACGGCGTTGCGCAACTGCGAGTACGTGTCCACCATCAGCACGGCGTCGAGCCCCGTCGGCAGCCGCGGATCGTCCATCGTGCCCAGGACCGTGGTCACGTTGCGCAGGCCTTCGCCCTCCGAGACGCGCCGCTGAATCGAATCGATCATCTGCGGCTGTACGTCCTCGGCGTACACCCGGCCATTCGGACCGACGCGACGGGCCAGGCGGATCGTGAACCATCCGCCGCCCGCGCCGATGTCCGCCACGTGGAAGCCGTCGGCGATCCGAAGGGCGTCCATGATCCGTTCGGGCTGCTGCCAGGCTTCCCGGTCGGGGCTTTCGAGGATGACGAGGTCCTCCGGCGGGAAGAGCCGGCCGTGCGGCGGCGTCTGCGCGGCCGGGAGAACCGTCAGCAAGCTGCAGGCTGCGGCGGCGACGAACGGCCGAGGCAAGGTCACGTGAGATCCGAGACGACCCGTTCGAACACGCGGGGGAGATCGGCAGTTGAATCGTCAAGGTGATAGTGCACGACGTGCCGTCCTGCGGCGACGAGAGCCTCGAAGTCGCCGAGCGCCTGCGCCTGCTTGAGGACGCTGAACGTGTAGCCGGCGCCTGGCACGGCCGTCGCCGTGCGGTCCGCCCCCGTCAACAGCACGAAGGTGCCGGTGTTCGGCCCTCCCTTGTGGTACTGCCCTGTCGAATGAAGGTATCTCGGCCCGACGCCGTAGGTCGTGGCCGCACCCGTGCGGTGCCGGATCGTCTCGCGGATTCTGGCGACGGCGCCGCCACGCGCTGCGTCCTGCGGCAGATAGTCGAGCAGCGCCACGTAGCGCCCGGCGTGGGTGGACGGGATGTCGCCGTGCTGACGCCTCGCGATGCCTGATCCGACGGGCACGAGCGGCGGATCGAGCGTGAACGCGCCGCTCTTCGCACGGACGTCGAGCTGCTGCTGCGTCCGGACCTTCGCATCGCGCACGTTCGGTTCGTCGAACGGATTGACGCCCAGCACATGGCCGGCGACGGCCGTGGCGAACTCCCAGCGGTAGAACTCGGCGCCCAGATCGGCAGGCTCGGTCTCGATGATGAACACCGGGTGGCCGGCGGCCTCGAGCGCGTGGGCGCGCTCGCGCGTCTCGCGATCCTCGCGCGTGACGATGGCCACGAACGCGCGATCGGATCCGTACTTCGCCGGCGGGGCCGGCGGCTCGTCGGCGATGGGCAGGATGCCCGTGCCGAGCTTGCCGGTGCTCTCGGCGACGAGCTGCTCGATCCAGGCGGCGATCGGCGCGAGCGGCGGCGCCGCGATCAGGGTGAGCTTGTCTCTGCCGGCCGCCGCCTGGTTGCCCATGAATGCCCCGAGCGCGAGGCCCGGATTCGCCACGTCGTCGTGCGCGCAGTGCGTGGCGAGACGTGCCGCCGACGCGAGCAGGCCCTCGATGTCGATGCCGAGCAGGGCCGCCGGCACCAGGCCGAAGAGCGACAGGGCAGAGTACCGTCCGCCGATGTCGGACGGGTTGACGAACGTGTGTCGGTAGCGTTCGGCTCGGGCCTGCGCGACGAGCGACGTTCCGGGATCGGTGATGGCGACGAAGTGCGCGCCCGTCCGCTCGCCCGTCGTCGCGTGCATCACGGTCCAGAAGTGCCGTTCGAGCGACGTCACCTCGATCGTCGAGCCGCTCTTGCTCGCGACGAGGAACAGCGATCGATCGGGCACGAGCGAACGCGTGACGTCCGACACGGCGCGCTCGTCCGTCGTATCGAGGACCGCCAGGCGGGCCGAGGCCCGCCGCGGGCCGGGCACGTCGCGCAGCACCTCCGCGCAGAGGCTGCTGCCGCCCATGCCGAGCAGGTACACGTCCGTCAGGCCGTCGCTGGCCGCGGCTCTGACGACCCGAGCGACTTCTTCGACGCGCGCCGTCATGGCGCGCGGAGCGTCGAGCCATCCCAGGCGGTTCCGCACGCTGGCATGGACGTCGGCCACCTCGGGCGGCGCGTAGATCAGCGAATCACGGGCGACGAGGCGCGTGGCGATGCGACGCGCGACGAGATCCTGGAGGGACGCACGGTCGGTCATGGGGTCCACAGCATAGCGAATGCGGAGACGACGTTCGTGCCGGTCACCGGTCCTGGTTGATGACGAGCAGCCGCAGGTCCGTCATCTCCTCGATCGCGAATCGCGGACCTTCGCGTCCGATGCCGGAGTCCTTGACGCCGCCGTACGGCATCTGGTCCATGCGATACGACGGCGTATCGTTGAGAATGACGCCGCCGACTTCCAGCTCGTCGAAGGCGAGCAGCGCGTGCTGCAAGGTGTTCGTGAAGACGCCGGCCTGCAGGCCGTAGCGGGAACGGTTGATCTCCTCGATCACCGATCGGAATGCCGAGAAACGGTAGAGCCCCACGAGCGGGGCGAACGCCTCTTCGGCGCAGACCTTGGACGTCGCGGGCACGTCGCTCAGCACCGTGGGCGCGAAGCCGGCGCGGCCGAGCCGGCGGCCGCCCGTCAGGATGCGCGCGCCGGCCGCGACCGCGTCGTCCACCCAGGCCTGCACGCGCGCGGCCTCGCGTTCGTCGATGAGCGAGCTCAGATCGCTCGTCGGATCGAGGGGAGGGCCGACGCTGAGCCGTTCGACGGCGGCGACGAGACGGCTCGCGAACTGGTCGTAGATCGCGTCGTGCACGTAGATGCGCTGCACGGACACGCAGCTCTGGCCTGCATAGGCGAATCCGCCGGCGACCATCTTGGCCACGGCGGCATCGAGGTCGGCGTCGCGATCGACGATGACGCCAGCGTTTCCGCCGAGCTCGAGGACGACGCGCTTGCGCCCGGCCCTGGCCTTCATCTGCCAGCCGACGTCGGCCGAGCCGGTGAAGCTCAGCAGCGCGAAACGCGCGTCGGTCACGAGCTGGTCGCCGACTTCGCGTGCCATCGGCATCACGCTCAACGCACCCTTCGGGACGCCGGCTTCGTCGAGCAGCCGCGCAAGCGCAAGCGCGGAGAGGGGCGTGCGCGTCGCCGGCTTCAGCACGATGGGGTTGCCTGCCGCGATCGCCGGCGCCAGCTTGTGCGCGACGAGGTTCATCGGGAAGTTGAACGGCGAGATGCCGGCGATCGGGCCGACCGGTACCCGGCGCGTGATCGCCAGGCGGCGGCGGCCGCGCGACACGACGTCGAGCGGCATCAGCTCGCCGCCGATCCGCTGCGCTTCCTCGGCCGAGACCCGAAAGGTCAGCACGGCGCGATCGACTTCCCCCAGGGCGTCTCGAATCGGTTTGCCCGCCTCGGCGGCGAGCGTTGCGGCGACAGCCTCGCGCTCCCGGCCGAGCACGCCGGCGACCCGCAGCAGGATCTCGGCGCGCTCGTAGGCTGGCAGCGCAGCCATGGCCCGGCGGGTGCGCACCGCAGCGTCGGCGGCCGTCTCGAACTCCGCCTCGCCCGCGAGGAAGGTGGATCCGACCAGGCTGTCGTCGTAGGGATTGCGCACCGGGAGCGCGTGGGCTGTCGTGGTCCATGCGCCGGCGACCAGGATGGGCGACTCCATGTGTCAGCGGGCTCCTTGCTATAATCAAACCATGATCCACGTGACCGAAACCGCGGCGGAGAAGATCAACGAGCTGCTCGTCGAGGAGAACAAGGTCGGGTCCGGGCTGCGCGTGTTCGTGCAAGGCGGCGGCTGCTCCGGATTTCAGTACGGCCTGATGATCGACGAGGCCGGCGGGGACACGGACTCGGACCAGATCTTCGAAGTCAACGGTGTCCGGCTCGTCGTCGATCCGATCAGTCTGCGGTATCTGAAGAACGCCGAAGTGGATTTCGTGGACAACCAAATGGGCGGCGGCTTCACGATCAAGAATCCGAACGCCAAGTCCACCTGCGGCTGCGGATCCTCGTTCAGCGCCTAGCCGCCGGACCGTCTCTGCCATCGGCGAGGAGGCCGACCATGGCGCGGCTGCGGGTCTTCGCTCGGCGCTCGACGTCCGAGCGCGAATGTGGTGAGTCCCGACCCGCCGCCGTTCCGACGCTCCATGCTGTCTCCCGCTGAATTCGTCGAGCGGCATCGTCCTTCCGGCGGCCGGCGTTCCGGCAAACGGGACGTCATCGTCTCGGTGTTCCTCGAGCAGCAGGGGCATCTCAGCGCCGAACAGCTCGCCGATCTCGTCCGCGCGCGCGACCCGCGCATCAGCCGGGCGACGATCTACCGCACGCTGCAGTGGATGATCGACGCCGGCATCGCGCGGCGCGTGGACTTCGGCGGCGGCAACTTCCGGTTCGAACACGCCTACCGGCATCCCCGGCACTTCCATCTGATTTGCAAGCAGTGCCGGCAGTCGATCGAGTTCCTGAGCTCCGACATCGAGGCGCTCATCGAGGAGGTTGCCGTCGTCCGGCGGTTCCGGCCCGACGAGAGCGTGATTCAGATCTACGGCACGTGCGAGCACTGCGCAGCCGGGCGGCCCGCCGAGCCTCCCGCCGTGCCGCTCGACGCCGTGTTCGCGCGCGATGCGCTCCGCGTGGCGATTGCGACCGAGCGCAGCGGCCTGACGTTCTATGCCCGGGCTGCGAGGCTCGCGCGAGACTCGCGCGGGCGTGACGTGTTTCGTCGGCTGGCGGACGAGGAGAAGGAGCATCTCGCCAAGCTCGAGGCGCGCTACCGCGAACTGATCGCCCAGGATCCCAGGCTCGAGTCGCAGCCGGCCTTTCTCTTCTTCAAGGGCGCGTCCGAAGGGTTGTTCGCGGCCGGGGCCGAGGAGCTGACCCGCAAGGGCGTCACGGACCGCGAGGCGCTGCTCATCGGGATTCGCTGCGAACGCGCGTCGCACCGGTTCTTCCAGCGCTACGGGGAGCGGTTCGAGGAGTCCGAGGGCAAGCGGGTGTTTCTCGAGTTCGCGGCGGAGGAGCGCGAGCACCGCGACCTGCTCGTTCGTGAGTACCGGGATCTCATGGCTCGCCAGCGTCAACGTGCGCCCCGCGGCCGGCGCCCGGCGGACCGGGCCCGTTCCGGACCGCGCGGAAAACGTCCCGCGTGATCGATCTCCACCTCCACACCACCGCGTCCGACGGACGGTCGTCTCCAGAGGAGCTCGCCCGCGAAGCGCACGCGGTGGGCATCACGATCATGGCCGTCACCGATCACGACACGACGGCCGCGATCCGACGGACACAGGCTGCCGCGGCAGACGCCGGCATGGTGTGCATTGCCGGCATCGAAGTCACGGCGGTGTACCGGTCGAAGGACGTCCACATCCTGGGTTACTTCATCGATCCCGAAGCGACGGCGCTGCTCGACTTCCTGTCCGTGCAGCAGCAGCAGCGCCGGCGTCGCCTGCTCGAGATGCTCGAGCGGCTCGAAGGGCTCGGGGTCGCGATCGACGCCGGCCCGCTCGTCGCCGCGACGGCACAGGACGGGCGAAGCGTCGGCCGGCCGCTCGTGGCCGCCGCCCTCGTCGCCGCCGGTCATGCCGCCGACATCGGCGACGCCTTCGAACGTTTCCTCGCCGATGGGCGTCCGGCGTTCGTCGCGCGCCGCGGCAGTCCGCCCGAGGAGGTCGTGGCTCGCATCCACGAGGCGGGCGGCCTCGTGTCGCTGGCGCATCCCGGCAAGATGGGGCTCGACGCGATGATCCCGGGGCTCATCGACCACGGGCTCGATGGCATCGAGGCGTTCCATCCCGACCACACCGCCGACGATCAGGCGCGGTACATCGCCTTGGCCGATGCGCACGGCCTGTGTGTGACGGGCGGGTCGGACTACCACGGGCACGGCAGCGGGCGGGTCGAGGGATTCGGTCGTGTGGCGCTTCCCCGGGAGCGGTACGACGATCTCGTGGCCCGCCGCGGGCGGCTCTGAATGCCGAACGGAACCGGCGCGCCTGCGCTCGTCGAGATCGATCGCGTGGCCAAGTTCTATGGCGCGCCGGCGCCGCTGCGCCTCAGGCGGCTCCACGTGCGCGAGGGCGAGACGCTCGTGTTGCGCGGGCTCGACGCCGCCGCGGCGGAGATCTTCGTCAACCTCGTGACCGGTGCCTCCGTGCCAGACGAAGGGCATGTCCGGATCGCCGGCCGCGACACGCGCGAGATCGCGACGGACACCGAGTGGCTCGCCTCGCTCGATCGGTTCGGCCTCGTGACGCTGCGGGCCGTGCTGATCGGGGCGCTGCCGATCGCGCAGAACCTGGCGCTGCCGATGACGCTCGCTATCGATCCGATGGCCGACGAGGTGCGCGCCGCAGTGGAGCGGCTCGCCGACGAGGTCGAGCTGCCCCGGGCGCGGCTGAGCGCCCCGGCGGGGACGCTGTCGGCTACCGAGCTCGTTCGCGTGCACCTCGCCCGCGCGCTCGCCGTGCAGCCGGCGCTCCTGTTGCTCGAGCATCCCACGGTTGCGCTCGACGACCCGGGCGAGCGCGAGACGTTTGGCGCCATTGTCGCGTCCGCGGCGCGCGCGCGATCGATCGGATGGCTCGCGCTGAGCGACGACGAGGCGTTCGTTCTCGGAACGGGGGCGGAGGCGGCCACCGTCGCGCCTGACAGCGGCGAGCTGCGGCGCGACGGCTGGTGGCGCCGGTTCCTGGGAAAGCGACGGTCGTCGTGACGTCCTGGCTGGTGCTGTTCGACATCGACGGCACGCTCGTCCAGACGCTCGGCGCCGGCGTCCGTGCCATGGCGGACGCCTTCGGCGCGCTGCATGGCCGGCCGGATGCGCTGCACGGCATTCGGGTCGCCGGCCGGACGGACCAGTCGATCGTGATCGACGCGTTCACGCGGATCGGCGTCGAGCCGAGCGATCCGCGCGTGCGGGCGCTGTCGGCCGCCTACTTCGCGCGCCTGCCCGCCGAGCTCCACCGCGCCGAGGGCGCCGGCTTCGGCGTCCTGCCCGGTGTGCGCGGCCTCTTGGATGCGATGACGGCCCGCCGCGACGTGGGCGTCGGCCTGCTCACCGGGAACTTCGAGGCCGGGGCCGCCATCAAGCTCAGGCACTTCGATCTCTGGGATCGGTTCGCCTTCGGCGCGTTTGGCGATCGGCACCTCGACCGGCGGGACCTCGTGCCGGTTGCGCTCGAGCGCGCCCGGCGGGCCGGCATCGACGTGCCGATCTCACGCGTCGTGGTGATTGGCGATACGCCGCTGGACGTGGACTGTGCCCGCGCGCATGGGGCCGTAGCGGTCGGCGTGGCGACGGGGACTTACACGCGGGACGATCTCGGGCAGGCAGGCGCCGATGTCGTGCTGGGCAGTCTGGAGGAGTGCGACCCGGCGGGTGCCTGGCTGGCCGGCCTCGGGTGAGCGCCGGCTGTGCGGTCGAGCCGCCGTCAGCTGTCGAGCAGCCGGACGTCGGCCGCGCGAGGGCCCTTGGGGGAATCCTCGTTGGCGAACTCGACGCGCTGGCCTTCCCGAAGCAGCTCGAACACCGCGCCGCGGACCGCAGACCGGTGGAAGAAGTGCTCGACGCCGCTTTCGTCCCGGATGAAGCCAAAACCCTTATCGATCAACAGACGTGCAATCGTGCCGCTGGGCATGATTGTTCCTTTGCCAGTGGAGGCGCGGCCTCCATTGTCTGAGTGAATAGTTCCGGGCCCAGTCTAGGCATGGAGCGTACGGCAAGTCAAGGCGAGGGCCTTTTGGCGCCGCAAGCCGCCTGCGTTCGTTTTGCATGTCGAGCGGCCGGCCGCTATAATCGGGAGTTCGAAGTCTCCGTGGGCCAGTGGCGCAGCTGGGAGCGCGCATGAATGGCATTCATGAGGTCACCGGTTCGATCCCGGTCTGGTCCACCAAATTTTCATTTCCCGTCCCAACTCCCCGCAAGTAGCTGAAAGCCGTGACGGTTGTGGCGATTCAAACGAGTGCCGAACCGTCGAACGCGATTCCCTCGGGAAGAAACAACCGTTGGAACCGCTGTCGCTGGTCGAGTGACGACTGCACCCAGGGGTCGGCCGCGCGCGGCAGGATGCGCTGCGCGAAGGCCAGGACGCCCTCCACGTCGAGATCCTCGACCTCGGAGGCATGACGGTCCATGCGCAGCAGCGTGAGCTCCTCGCGCGGCGACTCGGCGTGACGGTCGTAGACGTCGATGTCGTTCGTTCGAACGCCTCGTCCAGCCGGTCGAGCTTCTTCTGAATGGCCTGAGCGCGGCGCTCGGCGTCGGCCAGTTCGGTCGCGATGGCTTCCTTGCGCGCCTTCCAGAGCTGCAGGACTTCCTCCTTGAGCGCGCGCATGTAGACGGCGGTCGGCCGGAGCCGTGCGAGTTCTTCGGTGAACGCGGTCTCCAGCCTCGCCTTCGTCACGTTCACGCCGCGGCAGCCGGGCCGACAGTGGTAGTAGGCGTAGTAGGCGCTGCGCCCCTTCGACCAGCTTCCGGTAAGCCCGCGATTGCAGGACGCGCAGCGGACGAAGTTGCGGAGTGGAAAGTCTGGATGTGCCTGGAGCCGCGGCGCGCTGCTCGGGATGCGACCCGACAGCACCGCCTGGGCGCGCTGGAACAGGTCTTCGGTGATGATCGGCTCGAAGTCGCCACGCTTGCGGCGCACGCCGTACTCGGGCGCGTCGATGATGCCGGCGTAGAGCTGATTGCGCAGCAGCATGCCGATGGCCTGCGAGCTGAGCCGCTGGTTCCGTCGATTCAGTAGGCCGTCGGCCGTTACGCGTTCGAGCATTCGCTGCTTGTTGAAGCGCCCCGTAGAGTAGTCCTCGAACGCCTTGCGGATGATCGGCGCGCGCTCCGCGTCTTGGCAGCAAGCTCCGGCCGGCCGAGCGCGGCGCGTTCGTGTAGCCAATCGGTGCCAGGAACACCCATCGGCCGAGTTCGAGCGCGGCCTTCATACCGGCGCGCGTGCGGTCCGAACGCACGTCGTTGTCGAACTGCGCGAACGCGGCGAGGACACCTTCCATCAACTTGCCGGTGGAGGTGTCGTCGATCGGCTCGGTCGCCGAGCGCAGCGAGATGCCAAGCGGCTGCAAGTGTGAGCGCAGCGCAAAGTGGTCGTACTTGTCACGCGCGAAGCGCGTCAGGTTGAACACGACGACGAAGTGCACGCGGCCCTTGTTCAACCGGCAGAAGGTGAGGAGATTCTGGGCGATGCTCAGCGGCGACGCGTTCAACCACGATTGCCGTTCGGTGTCGGTCTGGCCCTGAATCGACCGGCGCACGAACCCGTTGATCAGGGCCGGCGCCGCCGTCTTCAGGCGCAAGCAGAGCTACTTCACCTCGCCCCAGATCGCCAGGCCATACTTGGGATCAATTCGCGGAGGCCTCGGCGGGGCCGCCCAGACGACGAATCCTTTGTCGAACGTCTGCAGTTTGGCGGTGCCGACGCGCTGGGCCGATTCCACCTTGGTGCCGACTTCCTTGATGCCTTCGCTGTCGAAGGTGACATACACGCCGTCTTTCACGGTGCCAGTCGTCGCCCCCACGTTACCGGTGAGCTTTGGCCCACTGAAGATCGTGATGTCGCCACCGCGGTTCTGCGACGCTTCGGCGAATCCGCCAGCGGCAATGCGGGCGACGCCGTCAAGCCCGACGCCAACGGTGCCGTCCATTTCGACGGCGATCTTGTCGCAATTCGCTTCCACGCTGATGCCGATCTCCGGCCGCGTGATTGGAAGAGATCGAATGGGCACCTTCACGAGATCCACTTCGATCGAGCCCTTTTGAGTCGTTGGATTGCAGAGCGCCATCTGCGAAGCGTTCGGATCGGGAAGTAACTGACCGGAATCCGCTGCATCTTCAGTGACAACGGGCAGGTAGGATCCGTAATTGTGCACGAGTCCGACGTAGAGGCCCATCCACTCGGCTTTGGCGCGGCCGTCGATGGTTTCCTTGGCATACTCCTGCCATTCGGGATCTGTCATGAGCGCGGCGATTCCCGTCGAGTACTTGTGCCAGGACTTGAATCGGATGCGCACGGCCGTTTCCCATCTCTGAATCGCCCCTCGCCGGAACATGATGCCGTCGTTCGCGATCTGGCGAGATGCCGCTCGCGATGCCGGGATTAGACGAATTGCGGCACTCTCCAGAATGCGCGGTGCCGCCAGTTCGGCGCTCCGCTGAATGGTTTGGGTCAGTTCCTCTGTCACGGTGTCCACCTGTGCCTTCATGCGGTGCAGCGGCTTCAGGCAGACATTGGCTTCATCGATGCGATCCATGAGCTCTTCGTCGGTCAGATCCGTCGGCTTCGGGTTCGGACCGGTCAGCCGGGCGAGCAGCTTCTTGTGAAGAGCATCTGCCCGCTTGACGTGAGCCTGGAATTCGTCGTCGATCTTCTTTCGATTCCTTTCGACCTCCAGCACCATCACCGCAAGCTGGTCGTTGTTCGCCGGATGCGGCAGCTGCGGCAGCACGCCATCGGTCCCCTTCGACAGGTCGAAGATCTCGTCTGTGGGGGGGGCCACGTTCTGGTCTTCCTCCGTTGTCAGCGGATCTTTCTCGTATTCCTCGGCGCCGCAATACATGAAGGGGCGGCCGCCATACGCCATCAGAAAGCCTTCGATGAACGCCTTGCGAGGGTCCCCGCCCAGCGCCTCCTGGGCCACGGCGAGCGCGTAGCTCGCGTCGGCGATCGAACGGTCGGCATTGAACGATCGCTGGAGCAACGACTGCGCCACCTGCAGCTCACCGCGCAAAAGCGCCGTATAGCCGCGCATGTAGTCCAGCATAGCGGGTGGCGAGTAGCCAAACGCTGCTTCCGGCGTGCTCTTACTGGCGCCCAGCCGATCCAGCATGGCAACCGCTTCGTTGACGAGACCTCGCTGCGTCAGAAGGCTGGCCAGATTGAAGAGGATCGTCGGGTCCTGCGGAGACGCCTGGTGACGGGCGAGCGTGATCGCGAGCATCGTGTCGACGCGTCCCGGCATCCCTGCCGCCACGCTATAGTTCTCCAGGTGGTTCGACCCGATGACCGACATCGATTCAGCCTTGAGTTGCTCGATCATCTCGAGACCAGGGCCTGGGATCAGCCCATTGATGTTGAACAAGGCCTGCTGGTACGTGAGGTCCTGGCGCCTGACGCTGCCGGGAAGATGCGCGGTGGCGGCCCGAAACTCATCGAGCAGAATGTCGACCGGGAACGGATCGAAGATCAGGGGCGAGTTCGGCACGACGTCCGGGCCGTTCCAGTCGATATCGGCATAACCATCGTAGAGGGCTCCGCCGCCCCCGCCTCCACCGCCGCCGGCTGGGCCGCCTGTTCCCCCTCCCGCGCCACCTCCGGCACTACTACCTCCCCCTCCGCTGCCCCCAGTGGTGACGACGGGTGGCGGCGGCTGCTGCGGGCTCTGTTGATCGTCTGCAAGCAGCGACGGTGCAAGACAGACCGCCACGAGCGCGGTGCTTGTCCAGCGAACCACGTACTTGATCAAGGGTTCACCATCTTCTTGAGCGCGGCCAAGTCGAACTGCTTATAGAGCTGTTCCTGCTGGGGCCGCAGCTCCTGTAGCCGCCCGGCATCGACACGAGGATGGCGCGTGCTCCGACCGGAGAACCTCTGGCTCGATAGAACGCAGGGTTCTTACGCCCGTACGTATAAGCGTCCGGGGTGCCCTGCGGCACGAGGTCGTCGCCCACCAGAAAAGCTTGAGAGGCACGTTCCTGAGGCCTCATCGCCGAAAGCTGCGCACGGTATCCGTCGCCAACGGCCTTATACCCGGCCAGGTCTTTCGCCTGCTTCTCCCGATCGAAGGCGTCTGATCTCTTGAGCTTCTCTGCTTGAGCCTGTTCGAGCTTCTCCATCTGGGCCCGCGTCTTCGCGGCCTGCTCGGTGCTGGTCCTGGCAATGAGGGCAAAGAGCTCTTCGTTGCGTTTCTTGCGCTCGGGAGCGTCTTCGACCCCGCCCTCGTACGGAGTCTTCGAGAAGTCCGCTGTGAGAAGGCGGAGGTGTTCGTGTTCGCCTCAAGGGAAGCCACCGAACGTCGCGGTCGCGCCGAGGATTGCCATCGACAACCGGCCGATCGCCGAGCTCCAGGCGACCGTTTGATGAACTCGACGCGGCGGTTCTTGGCCTTATCGGCCGGCGTGTCGTTCCCGATCGTCCATGCGGGCCTCTGCAATCGTCCATGAGCGATCGGCCTTCGAGGCGGCGCAGCAGGCCGCGCACGCGGTGGTGCTGAAAGTCACGAGACGGCGCCAGTTAAGCACAGCGGTACAGTACCGTCAATGGACGGGCGCAGTGTTGGAATGGCCCACATGGCTCACCAGTCTGGACACCTTTCAACCCTGCTGACCCCACGGGGCTGATCCGCGATTGTGCCCGTCCTACCGGCACTGTACGGCACGCCGTAGGCCATCGACGACGTTCAGCCAGCTCGCGAATAGGTTCCAACTGGCGATGCTCAGGTCCACCACACCTTCATTTTCGGTCTCGATTTCCCGCAAGTAGCCGAACGCCAGGACGCCGAACGCTCCGTGGCTCGTGGCGCGGCCTTCCGCTTCCGGTTGGCGGTCCGCTGGCGCGCGAGGCGCGCCTTCTCCTCGAACCGGACGAAGTCATCGGGGAACCCAGAGGACACCGACAGCCACGGCGGAGACGGCCAGTCCAACAAGCGTGACCAGCGCCACGCCTCGGCGAACATCTGCGGACGTGGACAACGGCGGATCGCTGGCGTCGCCGACCCACTCGATGTCGCCGAAGTTGTAGGCGACGCTCACGCGGTTGTTGCCATCGATGGAGTAGCCCGCGTCGACGTTGACGTTGGTGTTGTGGTCGACGCCCGTGTGGTACCACCGCCGTCCGCCAGAGGCCGTGATGTCACTTCGTTCGTAGTTGCCCACGCCGAGCGCCAGATCGAGGCCCTTCGCCGCGCCGCTGAAGGCGAACGGCTCGCGGGTGAGGCTGTCGCTGCCGCCGCCGAACTCGAACGACGCACTCGGCGTCGTGGTGCCGCGCTTCGTGATGATGTTGATGACGCCGCCCATGGCACGTGGTTCTGTCGGGTAGTGGGCCTCCGGGCAGAAGCCAGAACGGTGAGCGTGTGATCACGGCAGCCAAGCGAACGATTCGACGAGCTCCCGGCGGAACGTGTGTCGACCACTGGCCTCTGGAGCGCCGAGAAGGTGCGGACGGCCGAATCGAACGCGAGGCCGTTGGCGCGGCGAATGCCGGCGACGTCGTGCGGCAGTTCGGGCCTGATGCTGGGCACGAAGTCAGGAGCTCTTCCTCGTCCCCCCCACGCGCGCGAGCCATCCCATGAGCTGTCGCGCGGCATCATCCGGTGTCTGGCCATAGAACGGCATCAGCGCCGTCGTCGCTCCGCGGCGCGCCAGACACGCGCGCCAGCGATCGCGGCCGACCGGATGGACCTCGATCTTGTAGGTGCGCCCGTTGATGGTTTCGTTGAAGAGGACTGCGTTCACGAGTGCGCGCCAGCGGCCAAGGGAAGCCGTCGACGCGAAGCACGATTCTAGCGAGCGATTCGCCGCGCGCAAGCGAAGCCGGGTGCGAAGCTGCACCAGGTGCGGGCGATCGCCGCGATTTGCTGAGGGCGCGCCCGAAAAAGATGTCCCGCGCAACAGGTTTCGCACAGCCGATCCGCGCATCGTCCACAGCTTTTCCACAGACGGCTTCGATGTCGCACAATGCGAGGGTGCGGCGACGCTGGTTGCTCGGGATCCTGGCGATGTTGTGGGCCTCCGGCGGCGCCGCAGCCCAATCCCCGCTGTCGCCGACGGCGTTCCATCGCGTCTTTCTCACGACAGGCGAGGCGCTGCCGACCTACGGCGGGGCGGCGACCGTCGGCGACCGTCTGATCTTCACCCTCGCCATCGTCCACGCAGACGGCACGTTCGCGCTGCAGCTCATGAGCCTGCCGGTGTCTCGCGTCGATCTCGGACGTACGACGCGCTACGCGCGGGCGTTGCGTGAGCGCGCCTATGCCGTGACGCGCGGGGACGCGGAGTACGCCGCGTTCGTCGCCGACGTCGGGCAGGAGCTGTCCGCGATGGCGGCCCTCGACGATCGCGCCCTGCAGGTCGCGCGAGCGCTCATCGTGCGGCAGCGGCTGCTCGCGTGGCCGCGGGACCACTTCAACTACCGCGCGAGCGACGTGGCGCAGCTCGTCGCGCGGCTGGATGCGGTGCTTCGCGAGCAGCCGTCGTCGGACGGGCCCGCGTCGATCGCGTTCGAGCTGACGTCCGACGCCGGCATGGCGGTGCTGCCGCCTCCTGCGGCGAGCGACTCGATCGATGCGGCGGCGGTTGCCGCGGATGCGGCCGACATCGGCGAAGAGCGGGTGGCGATTCTTCGGGCGGCGCTGGCAGCCGCGTCCGACGAGAGCGTGAGGCGGCGGCTGGCGTTGCGACTGGAACGGGAGCTCGAGGCCGAGCTTCGATATGCGGCGCTCGTCGGGGATCTCCGCGCCCGGGCCGCGGCCGCGCGTCGGTCCGGTGACGCCGGCGCGGTCGAGACGCTTCGAGACGAACTCCCCGCACGCGATGCGGCGCTCGGGCATCGGCGCCCGCAGATCGTCGAGCGGCTGGCCGTCGAGCTCGGCCTTGCGGCCGACGCCGCGAGGGCGCGGCGAGCCGCGCTCGACCGGTATCGCGCCACGATCGGCGCGCTCGTGGAGTACGAACGCCGGATCCGGCCGGCGTTCAGCGGTCTCAGCGGTCTCGAGACGCTCCTGGCGCGGCTGCGTGACGTCGAGCGCGTGCCGTACGAGCGGACGCTCGCCGCGGAGCGGCGCGTGCAGCGATGGCGAGACCTGGTGGATGCCGTCGCGCCTCCGGCCGATCTCGCCGGCGTGCACGCGACGCTCGCGAGCGCGCTGCGCATGGCGCAGGAGGCGTGCGTGCGGCGCCGGCTGGCGGACGTGACCGCCCGCGACGCGCCAGCGCGCGAGGCGGCCAGCGCGGCCGCGGGCGCGCTGCTGCTCGGCGATCGTGCGCGCGGCGATCTGGTCGCCGCCCTGTTGCCGCCGCGCGACTGATGACCGAGACTGAAGCATCGATGCAGCGGCGGGTTCTCGTTCGCGTCAAGGGGCTCGCGGCGTTCCGCCGCGCGCTCGTCGATCTCGCCCTCGCCGGTACGCCGATCGATGCGCGGCGCCGCGTCGTGATCGTGCCGACACGCGCGGCGGGCGAGCTGCTGCGCCAGACCGGGGAACGCCGCCGGCTCTCGGCGGCGTCCCCCGCGGTGGTGCTGCCCGATTTCCTCACGCGGGACGAGTGGGTGCGCCGCTGCCACGAGGCGCTCGGCGCGGCGCGGCGTTTGCTCTCGCGGACCGAGCGCGAGGTGCTGCTCGAGCGGGCCTGGCGCGAAACCGCGCGCGCGCACCCGCTGGCGGCGCCGCTGTTCGACCTGCGGCCCGGGCTGGTCGGCGCGATGCTGGACTTCTACGACGAGCTTCGCCGGCGGCGACGCTCGGTGCCGCGTGCCGTGCGCGCCCTGTTCGACGAGCTGCGCGTCGAGCGCGGGATGGATCGCGGCAGCGACGATCTCATCCAACAGACCCGTTGCCTGGGGTACGCGTTCCTCGCCTACGAGCGCGCCGCCGGGCAGTCGTCCGGCATGGACGAGCACGAGCTACGGCTCCGGCTGATCGCCGAGCAGCCGCCGCTGCCGTTCACGCACGTGGTCGTCGCCGTCGCCGATCATCCGTCCGACCCGCGCGGGCTGTGGCCCGTCGACTTCGATCTGCTGGGACGGCTTCCCGAGCTTCGGCGTCTCGAGATCGTCGTCACCGACGAAGCGCACGACGCCGGATTCCGGGAGCGGATCGAGCTCGAGCTGCCTGGGCTCGAGGAGCGCCGTGGCCTCGACGAGCCGCGCGCGCCCGTCCTCGTGCGGCCGGCCGGGGCCGGCGAGACGCCGGCCGTCGTCTGCCGCGACCGTGAGGATGAACTGCGGCACGTCGTGCGCACGATCCGCCAGGACGCCGGCGGCGCGCTCGACGCGTCGGTCGCGGTCGTCTTCCAGCGCCCGCTTCCGTACCTCTACCTCGCGCAGCAGGTCCTCGGCGAGGCGCGCGTGCCGTACCAGGCGTTCGACGCGCTGCCGCTGGCGGCCGAGCCGTACACCGCGGTGCTGGATCTCGTGCTGAGCGTGGCGCGCACGGGCGGCACGCGCTCGTCCGTGATCGCGCTGCTCGGCGCGACGCTCCTCGCCTTCGAGGTCGACGGCCGCTTGCTCGATGCGAGGGATGTCGGCGCTCTGGACGCCGTGCTGGCGGCTCGCCGCGAGACAGGGGACGCGGCCTCGTACGTCGAGGCGGCGGACGGGTACTTTCGATCGGCCGCCGCCGATCGGCGCCTCCCGGAAGCGGGCGTCAGGCGCGCCGCCGCGGCCGCCGCCGATCTGCACCGTGAGCTCGAACCGTTTCGGACGGCATCGAGCGGGTCGATGCAGGTGGGGGCGATCGGCGACTTCCTTCGTCGCCACGAACGCGGCTCGTACGGAGACGATCGGTGGCGCGATCGATGGCTCCGCGCCCGGGGCGCCGTGCTCGGGGTGCTCGACGAGCTGGCTGAGGCCTGCCGCGAACACGACGATCGCCGCCGCGACCCGGACGCTCTCGTTTCGGCCGTGCGTCACGCGATCGAGGCGCGCACCTTCACGCCACGTCGTGGCACGGCCGGCGTTCACCTGGTGGATGCCGTCGCCGCGCGCTTCGGCGACTTCGACCACGTGCACCTCGTCGGTCTGGTCGAGACGGACTGGCCGGATCGGCTCAAACGGGGCATCTTCTACGGCGCCGAGCTGCTGAAGCGCCTGGGCTGGCCGCAGCCAAGCGATCACGCGCGCGCCGAGCAGGCGGCCTTCAACGATCTGCTCGCGCTGCCCGATCGATCGCTCAGGCTCTCCGCGTTTCAATTCGAGGGCGACGCCGTCGTCACGCTCTCGCCGCTCCTCGAGCGCGTCCGCGGCCAGGGCCTGGAGGCGGCTGCGCCGCCGCCCGCGTCGCCCCTCTTCGCCGACGAGGTGCTCATGCGAGCCGTCGATCCGGCGTCGCTCGAGGAGGAGCCGGGCGCGTGGCTGCGGCTGCGGCGGCGCCGTCCGCCCCTGACCGACGCGCGGTACAGCGGCCTCGTGGACCCGCGATCGCCGCAGGTCTATCGCGTGAGCCGTGTCGATCAGTACGTCAGTTGCCCGTTCCGCTACTTCGCCGACAGCGTGCTGAAGCTGCCGGAGGAGCGCGAGGAACTGGCGGGCCTCACGCCGCTCGAGCGGGGCTTGCTGCTCCACGGCCTCTTCGAAGCGTTCTACCGCGAGTGGCAGGCGCGCGCGCAAGGAGGCATCACGCCCGAGAACCTGCCGGACGCCATGACGCTCTTCGCGGATCTCGCGCGCCAGGCGATCGGCCGGCTGCCGGAGGCCGATCGCGCGCTGGAAGAAGTTCGGCTGCTGGGATCGCTCGTGGGGCTTGGCGTGGCCGAACGCGTCTTCGAGCTCGAGGCGGACAGCGGCGCGACGGTCGAGGAGCGGCTGCTGGAGTGCGACCTGCGCGGCCCGTTCCGGTTTCCCGTGCTCCACGGTCTCACCGAGCGAACGATCGAGATCCACGGCAAGGCGGACCGCATCGATGTCCTCGGCGACGGAAGCCTGCGGGTCGTCGACTACAAGCTCGGCCGCATGCCGGACCTCAAGTCGTCGATTCAGATCGCCGTGTACGCGTACGCGGCGAGCCAGCAGCTCGCCGCGCTGCACGGCCAGCCGCACCCGGTGTCGTCGGCGATGTACTTGGCGTTCGGCGACGATCGGCGGGTCGACGGCGCGCTCGGCGGTCCGCCGGATCCGGTGGATCTCGCCGTCAGGGCGCGCGCGAGCACGTTTGCGGCGGCCGTCGAGGACATCGAGGCCGGACGGTTTCCGCCGAGACCGCGCCGGCCGGCGGACTGCCAGTGGTGCGGCTATGCGGGCGTCTGCCGCAAGGAATACCGCGGGGAGAGCGATGAAGCAGCCGACGCTGTTTGACGCGCTCGACGCCCAGCCGGCACCGCCCGACGCGCCCGCCCGGATCTTCGCCGTCGATCCGGCGAACGACGTTGTCCTCGAAGCCTCGGCCGGCACCGGCAAGACGCGCGTGCTCGTCGATCGCTACGTGCGTCTGATTCTCGCCGGCGTCGATCCGCGGAACATCCTGGCGATGACGTTCACGCGCAAAGCGGCCGCCGAGATGCGCGGACGGGTGCTCGACGAGCTGCGCCGGCGCGCGGAGCGGGGTGAGCTGGCGGCGGCCGACTGGCGCGCGCTGTCGGCGCGCATCGGCGACATCCAGATCTCGACGATCGACGCGTTCTGCTTCGGGCTACTGCGCGAGTTCCCGCTCGAAGCACGCGTCGACCCGGCCTTCGACGTCGCCGACGAGACGGAGATGGCGCGCTTCGCGCACGACGCGATCGATCTGACGCTGCGCGCCGCGCGCGGCCTCATCGCCGACGACGAGTGCGTGCGCCTGCTGTGCGCGCGGGTGCGGACGCCCGTGTTGGCCGGCGCCCTCGCCTCTCTGCTCGATCGGCGGCAGGTCGCCGTGCCGGCCGTGGCCGCATTCGTCGGTCGGGCCGGTCACGTCGGATCGGTCGCGAACGTGACCGAGGCGTTCGTCAGACGGCTCGGCGACGTCTTCGACCGCGCCGATCGGGCGGCGCTCGTCGGCGACGGCCCGCAACCGGCGCCGGGGTTTCAACGGCTGGTGTCGGACCTGGCGAGCCTTGACGCGCTGCGCCAGGCCGGCCCGGCGCGCGTCCAGCAGTTGCGCCGTCGTCTGGAACGTTATTTCCTCACGCGGGCCGGCGAGCCGAGGCAGCGGACGAGCCGGCCGGTGCTCGCGGAGCACTTCGCGTCGGCCGATGCCAGGAAACGGCACGAGCGCGCCCTCGCCGCGACTTCGCCGCTCGTGGCGAGCTGTCTCGAACGGCTCGACCGCGATCTCGACGTGCTGCTCGCGCGTGGTCTGCTCCGGCTGCTCCAGATCGCGGCGAGCCACTACGAGCGGCTGCTCGAGGATCATGCGCTGCTCGATTTCGCCGGCATGCTCAGCCGGTCCGTCGTGCTGCTACGACGGCAGGAGGAGTTCGCCCGCAGCCGGTTGAAGCTGCAGTCGCGGTTCCACCATCTGCTCATCGACGAGTTCCAGGACACGAGCCGGCTGCAGTGGCAGCTCATCGAGCTGCTGATCGATGCCTGGGGCGAAGGGGAGGGCACCGCCGATGCGCCGACGTCGATCTTCCTCGTCGGCGATCGCAAGCAGTCGATCTACCGGTTCCGGCAGGCGGAAGTCACGTTGCTCGACGAAGCGGCCCAACGGATCGGCGGTCTTCGGCCTGGCCGTCGCGTGCGCCAGGCCATCACGACGAGCTTCCGCGCCGTTCCGGAGCTCTTGGCATTCGTCAATGCGCTCTCCGCGGAGATCGAGGGCGATCCGACGCTGGACGAGCGCTTCCGCTACGGCGAACAGGATCGGTTCCCGGTGCCGCCCGTGAGCGCCGGCGCGCGGCGGGACGGCCATCCCGTGCTCGGCGTGATCGGGCAGCCGTCGATGGCGGCGTGCGCCGCGGCCGTGGCCGAGGAAGTCGCCGGTCTCATCGGCCGGGCGGTCGTGAGGGATCGCTCCGGGCCGCCCCGGCTGGCGCGCGCGGACGACATCGCCATCCTGTTTCGCGTGCGCGCGGGCCATCAGTACTTCGAGGACGCGCTGGAGGCGCGCGGGGTCCGCACTTACGTGTACAAAGGCCTCGGGTTCTTCGACGCGCCCGAGGTCCAGGATCTCCAGGCGCTTCTGCGCGTGCTCGCGCGGCCGCACTCCGACTTGCGCGCCGCGGAATTCCTCCGGTCGCGCGTCGTGCGGCTGTCGGACGCCGGGCTGGCCGCCCTTGCGCCGGCGTTCGCCGCGGCGCTGCGCGGTCCGGTCGCCGGCGAGTCGGCCCTCGGCGACCTCGACCGCGACCTGCTCGCGGCCGCGCGCGCGAGCCTCCAGCGCTGGCTGCAGCTCGCCGATCGGCTGCCGCCGAGCGAGCTCGTGGATCGCGCGCTCGCCGAGTCTGCCTACGCGTTCGAGCTGCGCGGCCGACGGCTCGGCCAGGCGCGTGAGAACGTCAAGAAGGTGCGCGCCCTCATCCGCCGGGTCGAGAACCGCGGTTACGCCACGCTCGAACGGCTGGCCACGTACTTCGACACGCTCAGCGCCGGCGAGGAAGCGAACGCGGTCGTCGACGCGACCGGCGCAGTCAACCTGATGACCATCCACGCCGCGAAGGGGCTCGAGTTCCCGATCGTGTTCCTCGTCAACCTGCATCTCGCCGGCCGCGGCCGGTCCGGCGGCTTCTCGGTGATCGAGCGCGGTCCCGGTGGCGAGCCGCACGTGGCCTTCTCGGCGACCCACGCCACGAAGCTCGAGGACCGGCGCGAAGAAGAAGAGCTGCGCCGGCTGTTGTACGTCGCGGTGACCCGCGCGCGCGATCGGCTCTACCTTGCCGCGGAGGTGGACGATCAAGGGCGGCTGCGGCGCGGAGCGCGCAGCCTTGGAGCCCTGCTGCCGTCTCGTCTCGCCGAGCTCTTCGGCGCGGCCGCGTCGCCCGGGCAGCTCGACGAGGCGACGTGGGAGAGCGCGCACGGCACGTTCGCGTTTCGCATCTGCCGGGACGCCGGCGCGGCGCCGCCCGCGGCTCCCGACGGCGCCGGTGCCGAGGAGGCGCCGTTCGACGCCGTGGCGCCGTTGGCCACGACGTTCGCGCCGATCGTGCCGGCCACGAGCATCACGTCGCTGGCAGCGCCGGGCGCCGGCACGCCGCCGCGACTCTCGGCGGCGGTGGTGCGCCGCGCGCACGGCGACGAGCGCCTGACCGGCCGGCTCGTGCACCGCCTGTTCCAGGCGTCGGCCGACCCGGCGCAGCCGGACGGCACGCTCGCCGCCGCCGTGCGTCGCATGGTGACGTCCGACGAACGCATCGAGGCTGCCGATCTCGACGCGGCCGTCGGCGACGCCCTGCGGCTGTACCGCGCGATCCGGCTGCGCGCCGATATCGCGCCGCTCTTCGACGCTGGCACCCGCGTCTACGAAGTGCCATTCTCGTATGAGTCCCCGGATCATCCCGGCCTGTGCGTACGGGGCGTCGTCGACTGCCTCGTCATCACGCCGGACGGCGCCGCTGCTACGGTGCTGGAGTTCAAGACCGGGGAGCCGTCCGCCGAGCACGATGCGCAGGCCAGGCTCTACGCCCGCGCGATGAGCGCCGCGCTCGGCATCCCGGTCGAGCCGCGCGTGTTGTACGCGTAGCCGTCGTTTTCAGGGGTCCCTTTCGGCCTTCTGGGATACACTCTCGTGGGCCTGGTGGACCCGGAACGGAGTCGAGCGTTGTCATTGACGTGTCCGAATTGCGGTAATTCCGAGAATTTCCTCGTCAAGACGCTGCAGATGCACCTGCTGCGCGTGGTGGACGAGCAGATGCAGCCGCCACAGGAAGAGGGCCGTCCGGCCCTGGTCGAAGTGCTCTGCGACGAGTGCGACAGCAGTGTCGACCTCGACGCGGTGGACGAAGCGACGCGCCGCGAGCTGCACGTCACGCTCGGCGCCCGGTAGCGAAGGGGGTCCCGAGGAAGGCTCCCCGTGCACGATTTCTTCGAGGTCCTCGGCATTCCCGACAGCGCGCGCGCCAGTGAGGTCCGGCGGGCCTACGCACGTCGGGTGCGCCGCTCGCATCCTGATTTCTGCCTGGCCGGCATGCCGCCGGACGCGCAGGCGCTGTCGTCCACCCCGGCATCCCCGCCGGCGCGCGAGGTTGCGGTGGACTTCGTGGATGCCTCGACGTTCGTCGGGCGCATGCAGGCCGCCTTCTTCTCCCGTCTGAACTGATCGGCTCGTCCGGTGCGCATCCATCTCGATGTGCTCGGCTGGCTCTATGTGCTCGTCGGGCTCTGCGGCGGTCTCGCCGGCCTGTCGCTGGCGGTGCTCGCCTTCGGCTCCGTTGCCGCGCTGGCGACGTTGGGCGCCGCGCCGCCGCCGACGCCGCCGGCCGTCTGGCTCATGATCATCGGGGCCGTGTTCTTCGGCGTCGGAGGCGGCCTCATGATCGTTGTCGGCCGCGCGCTTGCACGGCGCGGTCCGGCCGGCCGTCGCACCGCGCTCGTGCTCGCTCTGCCGAATCTGCTCGTCGTGCCGTTCGGGACGGCGCTCGGCATCTACACGTTCTGGGCGCTGCTCAACGACGAGGCGCGCCGCGAATTCGGTCAGCCGCTCCGTTCGGGACGATAGAGCACAACGCCGGCCCGCACGGTACAATTCCACGATGACCGTGCTCAACGAGGCTGCCGTGCTCCAGGCGCTGCGCGCCGTGCAGGATCCGGATCTGCACCGCGACATCGTGTCGCTTGGCTTCGTCAAAGGGCTCCGCATCGACGGCGGACGCGTCGCCTTCACCATCGAGCTGACGACGCCGGCCTGTCCGGTCAAGGACCTGATGCGCGAGCAGGCGCGCGCGGCGGTCGACGCGCTGCCAGGCGTGGCCGCCGTCGACATCGAGATGACGGCCAGCGTCCGCGCGGCCGGCGCCGCCGATGGCGCCCGCGCGCCGGTGGAGGGCGTCAAGAACATCATCGCGGTCGGCGCCGGCAAGGGTGGCGTCGGGAAGACGACCGTCGCCGTCAACCTGGCCGTCGCCCTCGCCGCACGCGGCAGCCGCGTGGCGATGATCGACGGCGACATCTACGGTCCGAACGTGCCGATCATGCTGGGCCTGAACACGCGGCTGGAAGCCGCCGACGGCAAGATGGTGCCGGCCGAGCGGTACGGCCTGCAGGTCGTCTCGATGGGCATGCTGACCGACGACGACTCGGCCGTGATCTGGCGCGGGCCGATGCTCCACAGCGCCATTCAGCAGTTCTTCCGCAACGCCCGCTGGCGCGACATCGACTACCTGATCATCGACATGCCGCCGGGCACCGGCGACGTGGCGCTCAGCCTCAGCCAGTCCGTGCCGGTCGCGGGCGCCGTGCTCGTGACGACGCCGCAATCGGTGTCGGTCGCCGACACGCGGCGCGCCGTGCAGATGTACCGCAAGCTCAACATCCCGGCGCTCGGCCTCATCGAGAACATGAGCTACTTCGTCTGCCCCGGCTGCGGGCAGGAGAGCGACATCTTCGGCAAGGGCGGCGGCGAAGCGCTCGCCGCCGACATGATGGTGCCGTTTCTCGGCGCCGTCCCGCTCTACGAGCCCGTGCGCGCCGGTAGCGATCAAGGGGTGCCGATCGTGATCGGCGATCCCGCGTCGCCGCCGGCGCAGGCCTTCCGCGCGACGGCCGAGCGCGTCGCCCAACAGGTGTCGATCGCGTCGTTCGCGCAGCGCGCCATTCCGCTGGCCCAGGTGCGGTAACGGCGGCGGCTCGTCGCATGCACGTGCCCTTCGTCAAGACGACGCTGGCCAACGGGCTGGACGTCATCGTGCACCAGGACCGGCGCGCGCCGCTCGCCGCGGTGAACGTCTGGTACCACGTCGGCTCGAAGAACGAGCGGCCCGGGCTGACCGGCCTCGCGCACCTCTTCGAGCACCTGATGTTCGAGGGATCCGAGCACCAGCCCGGCGGCTACTTTCCGCCGCTGCAGGAGGCCGGCGCGTCCCTCAACGGTTCCACGAGCACCGACCGCACCAACTACTGGGAGCTCGTGCCGTCGAACGCGCTGACGCTCGCGCTCTGGATGGAAGCCGACCGCATGGGATGGCTGCTGCCCGCGCTGTCGCAGGAACGGTTCGAGACGCAGCGGGCGGTCGTGCTCAACGAGCGCCGGCAGAGCTACGAGAACCGTCCGTACGGCCTGGCCCAGTTCGTCGTCATGGAGACGATGTTTCCGCCGGAGCATCCGTACCACTGGCCGACGATCGGCCGGCCGGCCGATCTCGAGGCCGCCACGCTCGACGACGTGAAGGCGTTCTTCGCGCGCTACTACCACCCCGGCAACGCGTCGCTGACGATTGCGGGCGACGTGGACGTCGACGCCGGCATCGCGCTCGCCGATCGCCTCTTCGGCGCCATCCCGCGCGGCGACCACGTGCCGCCGCCCATCACGCCGGCTCTCGAGCCGCTGGCCGCGCGACGGCTCTGGATGCCGGACCGCGTCGACGTGCCCAGGCTCTACGTGTCCTGGCGATCGCCGGGCTTGTTCGCGCGAGGCGATGCCGAGCTGGACCTGATTGGCGACGTGCTCGGGAACGCGCGCACGTCGCGGCTGTACCGGCGCCTCGTGCACGATCGGCGGATCGCCGTGGAGCTCGCGGCGGGGCAGATGTCGCGCGAGCTGATCGGGACGTTCCAGATCGTGGCCTCCGCGGCGCCCGGGCATTCGCTCGACGAGCTGGAAGCGGCAATTCTCGAGGAAGTCGACCGCTTCGCCGCGGACGGCCCGACGGACGACGAGCTCGACCGTGGGCGCGCGCAGGCGGAAGCGGCGTTCGTCTTCCGGCTGCAGTCGCTCGGCGGGTTCGGAGGCAAGGCCGATCAGTTGAACGCGTACAACGTGTACTGCGATTCGCCGGACGGCTTCGCCCAGGATCTTGCGAGGTACGTCGACGCCAGCGCGGACGATCTTCGATCGGCGGCGGCATGGCTCCGCCCCGATCGCGCCATCACGCTCAGCGTCGTTCCGGCCGGCCGGCCGGACCTGGCCGCCTCGGGCTCGGAGCCCGTGGCGGAGGGCGCCGGACGATGAGCGGCCGGTTCGTCGTCCCGGTGCCTGGCAGCTCCACGCCGGTACGGTTTCCGCCGATCGCGCGGCACGAGTTGTCCAACGGGATGTCCGTCTGGACGATCGTGCAGCCGGACATCCCCGCGTTCACGGCCATGCTGGTCATTCGCTGCGGCACGGCCGGCGACCCGCCGGATCGTCCGGGGCTGGCGAGCGTGACGAGCGATCTGCTCGACGAAGCCGCGGGCGACCGCGACGCGATCCAGATCGCGGATGCGCTCGCGCGCATGGGCGCCGAGCTGGAGGTCGACACCGGACCGGACGCGACGTCGATCACGGTTCGCGCGCTCACCCGGTCGCTCGAGCCGGCGCTCGCGCTCGTCGCCGACCTGGTGCTCCGGCCGCGGTTCGACGACGCCGATTTTCGGCGCGTCCGCGAGCTGCGCGTCAACCGGCTCAAGCAGTTGAGCCGATCGGCCGGCGCGATGGCGGACCGCACGTTCATGACCGCGCTGTTCCGCCAGCATCCGTACGGGCACGGCGCGCTCGGCACGACTGCCGCGCTCGAGCGCACGACGGTGGACGACGCGCGCCGCTTCTGGGAGGCGAACTACAGCCCGCAGGCGGCCACGCTCGTCGTCGGCGGCGACGTGCGCCTGCCGGACGTGATTTCCGCGGCGCAACGCACGCTCGGCGAGTGGCGCGGCAGCATGCCGCCGGCCACTGCCGGACCGGTCGCGACGATGCGATCGGAGCCGGGCCCGGTGCTGTTCGTCGAGCGCCATGGCGCTCCCCAGGCCGAAGTGCGGATCGGCCACGCCGGCCCCTCCCGACGGACCGACGCGTACCACGCGCTCGTGACGCTCAATGCCGTGCTCGGCGGGCAGTTCACGAGCCGGATCAACCAGCGGCTCCGGCAGGAGAAAGGCTTCACGTACGGCGCGCGGACGTCGTTCGAGTTCCGAGTGCACGGCGGCGTGTTCTCGTGCGAGACGAGCGTGCAGGCGGATGCGAGCGCCGAGGCCGTGGCCGACGTGCTCGGCGAGTTCGCCCAAGTGCGCGTGCCCGGCGCGATGACGCCCGAAGAGCTGGCCCGCGCCAAGGCCTCGCTGACGCGCGGGTACGTGCGCCACTTCGAGACGGCCGGTCAGCTCGTTCGCGCGGCCTCGCAGCTCGCGCTGCACGGGCTGCCGGACGACACGTTCGATCGCTTCGTGGCGTCGGTGGACGCGCTGTCGGCCGAGGCCGTCCGCGAGGCGGCCGAGCGGTTCATCCGCCCAGACCTCGCGTCCATCGTCGTGGTCGGCGATTCCGACGTGAGCGGCCGGACGCTCGAAGACGTGGGGCGGCCGGTGGTGGTGACGTCGCCGGAGTTCTGAACGTGCCGGCACGCGGCCGCGCGACGGCCGCGCTGGACGTCCTGTCATAGACTGGCTGGTCCGATGAGCCTGGCCCGCTGGAGCATCAGTCTGATTGCCACCGTCGGCGTCGTGGCGGCGACGCTGGCGGCGGCCACGATCTGGCTGCTGTTCACCGATCCGGTCGGTGGCGCCGAGGCCGTGTCGCAAGCGGTGGCGACCGGCGACGTCACGCCGTTCATGCGGGCGATCGGCTCGGTCATCCTCGACGCGCTGCGCGATTTGTTCAAGTTCTTGTAAGGCTCAGGGCGTACGGCTTGCGGGCGTACGGCTCGGGGCCGGCGTGCGCGCCTACTTCATCCAGGCGCGAATGGCGTCCTTGTCGAGCGTCTCGACCAGCGCCCGGTTCGCGCGGCAGCCGGCCGGGCCCGGGTTGTTCGCGCATGAGCTGCCTGGGGTACTGCGACGCGGCCACACCGGCGCCGACCATGACGACCGCCGCGACGCTGAACGTGCGAGTCGCGCCAGCCATCATCGAGCACCGCCCGAGCCGCGCATCATCGTCGTCCCGCCTTCCTTCATTGCCGTACCAGCGCGGCGATCTTCGTCCAATCGACTTCCTGCCACATTCGGGCGTGCTGCACGCAGCCCTGCGGCGGTGCGTCGAACCGCGTCACCGGCAGCGCACTGAGCCTCCCGCCAGTGACCGCCACACAACGGCCCACGTCGACGGTGAGGATCTGCGGCGTCGTGCGCGGCAAGGTGAGATCGAAGTACGCCGGATTGTCCGTCACGAGCGGCCGGCACAGGTCGCCCGGCCCCGCCACCTCGATGGCGCCTCCGAGCGAATAGTGGCCCTGCTTCTCCTGCGACTCGGTGAACGCGCGGTAGCAGGCCGGCTTCGCAGCCTCGGCGGGCGTGAGTGCGGCGATGCGTCGGGTGAGCGCGACTGCCGTGTCGACGGGATTCCAGTACCAGGCGCCCGCCGCATCGCGCGCGGGGTTCGCCTCAGCGGTTGCCTGCGTACGTGTCGTCGCGATCTCGTGTTCGAGCGAGCGCAGGCGCGCCTCGTAGTTGGACGGACGCTCGGTGCGGAGCGCGCCGTTGGTCTTCTCGAACCGATCGCGCATCCCCTGCTCCCAGGCGGGCGACAGCACCTCCTCGGCTTTCTTCTTCAGGCCGGCCAGCCGATCCTCGGCGGTCTTGCGATCCTTTTCGATGGCTGGCCGCAGCGCCGCCAGCGCGCGGCCGAGCGCGACGGGAGCCCAGGGGTCGCGGCCGGCGCGCGAGACGACCAGCGTGGCCATCTCGTAAATCGGCCAGCCGCTGAACCGGGCGGTCTCACGGGGCCGCAGGTACAGCTCGATCGGCGAGCGATCACCCGTGGACGGCTCGGCGGCAATCGGCGCCTGGTCGCCGCGCATCGCGGCCCCCGCGAGCCCCTGTGGAAGTCCGGTGATGGCGTGGGGCAGCTGGTTGAACTTGAAGTACAGGCCCTCGGTTTCGCCGCGCACGCTCGTGCGCCACGTGCCGTTGGCGTTCTGGATGTCCTCGTGGTGGAACGGGTACAGGCCCGCCGAAAACTGCAGGGGATAGCTGGCGAGCGGCGTGCCGGCCGGCAGCGCGAAGACGTCGAAGTAGTCCAGCGTGCGCGCGTCGAGCACCCAGAAGCCCTCGCCGGCAGACCCGGTTGGCGTGGCCTTCAGCAGCGCCGTGAGCGCGTCGAGCGGCGCCATCATCTGCTGCCGCTCGGCCGCGGTGTGCGCGGAAACCCGTGGGGATCGCATGACCGGCGGCTCGACCGTCGTTTGCCAGAACGTCTTCCGCTTCCACGCGTACCGAATCCTGGGATTGCGTGTGACGACAAGGCCTTCGGTATCGGCCGGGTCGAACGTGGGCGGGCCCGCCGGCATCTGGGCGTACAGGGCGAGCGCCGAGGAAACGGCGACGAGAACCGGGAGCACGCGGCGCATGCGCAGAACGTAGCACGGGATCGTGCGGCGGGGACGCTTCGCGCCGAGGTCGATCCGCCGATCCAGTCACGCGCCGCTCGGATGCGTGTGCCTGATATCGGCATGGGCCAGGTCAACGCGGAGCGTCGCGCGTTGGCCAGCCCTGCCGTAAGCCGTACGCCAGCTCCAAGCCTTCAGAGCCTCTTCACGAAGAACTTCGTCAGCGCGTAGCCGTCCAGGTACTTGAACGGAGCTTTGCCGGTCGTGTAGTGCCCGCACGGCAGCACCGTCGTCGCATGCGCGACGCGGCGGCGGCGGAACTCCTCGACGAACGCGCGCGAGAGATCGACCGGGAAGCTCAGATCGTAGCGCGCATAGACGAGCAGCACGGGCCGCTCGCGGACGCGCTCGATGTAAGGAAACGGGCTGATCGGCATCCAGCAGTCGCGCAGCGTGTCGAGATCGATATGGCCGTCGAGGCCGGCGCGCACGTGCCGCGTCGAGAGACCGCGCCAGACGACGTCCGCGAAGTACGGCGAGATGTGGTTGAACGCCCCGGCCGCCACGCGAGGATCGTGCGCCATCGTCAGCATCGACAGGCAGGAGCCCAGGCTCGTGCCCATGAGGCCGATCCGTTCGTACCCGCGCGCGGTCAACCAGTCGATCGCCCGCCGCGCGTCGAGCACCGCCTGGCGGTTGATCTGCGCCGTACGGCCGACGTTCGGGCTGACGATGTAGTCGGCGCGCTCCAGGTCCGCGGGCTTGCGGAGATCGTGATACGGCAGCGTGAGCCGCACGGCGGTCAGACCGAAGCGAGCGAACAGCCGGCAGAGACCGACGTGCCCCTCCGCGTCGGCGTTCCACTGCGGCAGCACGAGCACCGCGCGCCGGCGGGCGCCGCGCCGGTGTTCCGCCGGGTGGAACACACGGGCGACGACGGTGTTGTTGACCGCGTTGGGCGTGACGACGGCGCTCGGGAAGCGAAGCCATTCACCGTCGTAGTCGTAGTCGGCCGTTGCCGTCGCCGTGAAGAACGACGGCGACTCGGCGACGGCCTGTGTCGACCAGGCGACGACGTCTCGCCGCGGATCCGCCGACCGGTCGAGGCCGAGCCAGTCGAGCCCCCACTCGAACGGCCGCACACGGCGGTTCGTGTCGACGTTGGCGAGGCGGCGCTCCCACGCGTGCAGGAAATGCCGAACTACGGGCATGTCACGATCCGCTCGAGCCCGGCGGCAATCTCGAGCAACCGGCGCGTCTGGCCGCGGTGGCCGACCAGTTGCAGACCGACCGGCAGCGGCGAGGCAGCCACTGGCAGCGAGAGCGCCGGGTGGCCCGTGAGATTGAACGGCTGCGTGTGCTTGAGCATCGCGGTGCGAACCGGAACGGGTGCCGCGTCGGGCTCGAGCGCGACCGTCTCGGCGCCGAGCAGCGGCGCGACGAGCGGCAGCGTCGGGAGCACGAGCGCGTCGACCTGCTCGAGCAACGCGTCGACGGCGGCGCGCAGCGTCGACCGTGCGGCCTGCGCCTGGAGGTAGTTGACGGCTGCGATCGTCCGGCCCTGAAGCAGCCGCTGGCGAACGGGCGCCGTGTACTCGTCGGCCTGGCGATCGAGGCGAGCGCCATGCCAGTGTGCGGCTTCGGGCAACACGATGTCGACGTAGGCCGGGGCGATCGCGTCCGTGCCGGGAAGCTCGCCGCGGCGGAGCGAGACACCCGCTCTCGTGAGCCTCGCGGCGGCGGCATCGGTGGCCGCGCGGACCGCCGGCTCGAGCGGGTGCGCGAAGTAGCCGTCGAGCCACAGCAGGCGCACGTCGGACGGCGGTGCCGACGTCAACGGCCGCGGCTCGATCCCCGCCATGACGTCGAAGAGGATGGCCGCGTCCTGGACGGTCCGCGCGATTGGGCCGACGTGATCGAGCGATGCGCTCAGCGGCACCACGCCGTCGAGCGGAAGCTCGCCGGCGCCAGGCTTCAGACCGACGATGCCGCACGCCGCCGCAGGGATGCGCACCGAGCCGCCCGTATCGGTGCCGACCGAGGCGAGCCCCATGCCGAGCGCCACGGCCGCTGCGGAGCCGCCGCTCGATCCTCCGGCGGATCGCCTGGCGTCGGCCGGATGCCGAACCGGCCCGTACGCCGAATCCTCGCTCGTCGTCCCGAGGGCGAACTCGTGGAGGTTCGTGCGGCCGATCACGATCGCGCCGGCCCGGCGCAGCCGCGCCACGACCGTCGCATCCGTCGCCGCTACGCGATCGCCCAAGACGCGCGAGCCCGCGGTCGTGACCGCCCCGGCCTCGTCGATGAGATCCTTCAGCGAGATCGGAATTCCATGGAGCGGGCCAAGGTCCTGACCCGCGGCCCGGGTCCGATCGGCAGCATCCGCGGCCTGCCGGGCGCCTGCGGCGTCCACGTGAACGAAGGCGTTCGTCGCCGGGCCGTGGATCGAGATCGCCTGGAGGCTCGCTTCGACGAGGGCGCGCGAGGAGACGGTGCCCGCGGCGAGCGCGCGGGCGGCCGCCGCGATGGTGTCGTGAGCGAAAGACGGCGTCATCGTTTCTGCCTGGACCCACACGCGACGCCGCAGGGATCCCGGAAGCCTTCCGATCGTAGCAGCTACGAAACCGGAACGCTGCCGAGGCTCGGCGCGCGCTGGACTCGTGCGCACGGCGGGCGGTTCTCGAGGCGCGGGTGATGCGCGGGCGCGCTATCTCCCTTCCGCGTAGCGCTTGAGCGCGATGAGCGAGACCTGCCAGCCGCGGGAGACCACTGCGTAGTACCGCTCCCATCGAGGGGACGGCGCGTAGCCGTCCTGTCGCACGTGGAGGCGGCAGCCCGCCGGATCGGGCGCGCAGTCGATCTCGAAGGCCATGGGACCGAGCGCATCGCCTTCGGGCGGAATCCAGTAGGCGTCGGCGACGAGAAACGATCGGCCGGGCTTGACGTCCACGACCGTGCCATGGAAAACGCCGCCGAGTGGACCGAGCACATCGTCGCGAAACGGCGTCGTCTTCCACTCGATGGCGTAGACGCCGAACGGTACGGGCGTCGTGACCGAGCGTACGGCCTGCCACCACGCCCTGAGCGCCTCTGGCGCGAAGAAGCAGGCGAAGACGTCGGCAGGCGGCGCACCGATCGCCAGGTGCTGCTCGAAGCGCTCGTTGAGGTTGGCGGGATGGCGCACGGCTCGGCCAGTAGTCTACTTTCCGGTGAAGAAATGACCTCTGGCGATGCGCGTTCGCGGCCTCGGTGGGTCCGGGAATGTGGCAGGGCGCTTCAATTCTGTTTGTTCACGGGTTCCGACTACGCGGCGGCTCGCCGGTCCAGGTACCTCGCAATGTTGAT
>JADYYY010000006.1 GCA_020853395.1 Acidobacteriota bacterium | reverse complement strand
CCGCGCAGTGTAGTACGGCCGATCCGATCTCGCCAGCCCGACACGCGACGTTTGGACACCAGACGGCCGGCCGGATCCTGCAGAATCAACTACATGGATCGGGATTTCTTCACCGGAAAGTAGCTAGAGGAGCCCGAACAGGAGACAGCCGGCCAGCAGGCTGTAGAAGAGGTTGAGCGTCGCCGCGCCGACGATCGGCGCGAGGAAGAACAGGCGCCGATCGAAACCGCACACGGTAGCAGCGACGCAGGCGACGCAACGACGCAACGCTCGGCGCCATACGTGGAGGTTCACCTGACGGCATCTGGGGAGGCCGCCTGCCGCAGGTGGTCGTGCCGCGCGTGGTGTGGTCCGGGAGGTCCCGCGCAGCGCGAGACGCCCCGGCGTCGAGCGATCACGCGGCGGCCGGTGCCGTCTCGTGTTCCATGTAGGCGGCGAGGATGATGTCGCGCAGCCGATCCTGCGACGCAGTCTCGACGATTGGCCGCGGCAAGGCTCGACTGCAGCGACGGCAATCGTTCCGGGCCGGACCAAGTGCATGCGATGTACTGATCGTCCGTTGCACCCGACGTCAGTGGAAGTAGGAGGGCAAGACCGCGAAGTACGCGTACCAGCCGGCCGCACCCAGCACGACGCCGGCGACGGCGAACACGAAATCGACGCTCATCGTCGAGTCGCTCATCGCGCCGTCTGCCATGGCACCGTCCATCAAGCCCAGGATCGAACCGGGCGCGAGCTCCCGGCGCGGCATCCGGAGCGTCGCCGACGTGCGAATCGTGTCCCAGATGACGTGCACGGCGAACGCGACGCACGCACGAGCACCACCGGCGCAGACATCCGTCGCCTGATTCCGGAAGGTCACGAGGAGCTCACAGCCGAACTCGCGTCTGAACGCTGACGGATAGAGCCGGGTCAACACGCGATAGAGCGCGCAGGCGACGTCGACCGGTCGTGAACGACCGTGTGGGACCGCCATGGCGCTAGGTGTCCGAGTTGCGTGGAAGGAGACGCCGAGCACGCGCCGCATTCAACGCCACCGCGAGCCGCTTCGCTTCCGCCTTGACGACACGCGTGCCGAGCGTCGTGATCCGGTAGTAGCGCCGCCGCTCGTCATCCAACTGGGGATCCGGACGCCAGTCCGACTCTTCGACCAGACCGGCCGCGAGCATGCGCTGCAAGCAACCGTACAGCGTGCCGGTGCCGAGCTGGAGCGCGCCGTCGGTGTCGTCGGCCACCTGCCGCATGATGCCGTAGCCGTGCCGCTCGCCTTCCGACAGGGCGACCAGAATGTGGAACACCGGTGGGGTGAGCGGCAACAAGTCCTCTGGCTGCTTCGTCGGTGGCATGTCGTTCGTTCGCTGTTCGCCCTTCAACGCCTCACGCGCCTCCCGATGGCCCTGGAGCAACCAGGCGGAAGCGCCGGCCAGACGTTGCACTGCGTCTGTAACGGATATAGTATGCCCGCAACGGACTCAGCGGTCAACTTTCCTGCCTGGCGTAACGATCGGCCGTGGGACCTGGGCTCGCGCCGACACGGCCGTTGTGCCTGTAGCTGTCTGGAGGCATTCCGTGTTGGAGCTTCGGGACGTTTCCAAGCGATACGGCGCCGTCACCGTCGTGTCTGGCATCTCGTTCGCCGTCGAGCCCGGCGACATTCTCGGCTACCTCGGTCCCAACGGGTCCGGCAAATCCACCACCGTCAAGATGCTCGTCGGATTGATGCCGCCGAGCGGCGGCCGGATCCTGTGTGACGGGCAGGACATCCAGGACGACCTCGTCGGCTACAAGGCACGCGTCGGCTACGTCCCGGAGGAAGCCCACCTCTACACGTACCTGACCGCCGCTGAGTATCTCCGCCTCGCCGGTCGCCTTCGGGGCATCGCCGACCGCGTGCTCGACGAGAAGATCGAGAGGTTTCTCGCGCTGTTCGACCTCGACGGTGATCCCCACGCACCGCTCTCGGCCTTCTCGAAAGGGATGCGGCAGAAGGTGCTGCTCTCCGCGGCGCTGCTCCACAACCCGCGCATCGTCGTGCTCGACGAACCGGTCTCCGGCCTCGATGTGTCGGCGGCCCTGCTCCTGCGCACCGTGGTGAAGACGCTGGCCGAGGCCGGCCGCATGGTCTTCTACAGCTCTCACGAGCTCGACACCATCGAGCGGGTCAGCACCCGCGTCATCATCTTGCGCGACGGGCGGATCGTCGCCGACGACTCCGCGTCGCGGCTTCGCGAGCTCATGTCTCTGGCGTCGCTGGAAGACGTCTTCGCCCAGCTCGCCGTGCGGCGAGACCTCGACGAGTTGGCAGACGGTCTGTGGTCGGCGATCCGGTTGGGAGCGTCGGCGTGAGCCGCCCGGCGTCGCCGACGACGACCCTGACTCGCGTGTTCGTCAGGCGGTTCTTCGAGAACGACTTCACCGGCGGAAGCGGCGACCTGCGGTCCTCCTTCTTCTGGCTGCTCGCGTTCGTGGCCCCGATCGGCATCCTCATGCCGTGGTCTCGTACGCTCCAGTACACCTGCTATTTCCTCGTGAGCGGGCCAGAGAGTCTGGGATTCCTGTCCGTCGAGGACAAGGCGTTCTACCTCGGCCTCGGCATGGTCGCGACGGGCGTGATCGGGGTGATCACGTGGCCGTCGTTCCTCCTCGATCGACGAGACGTCCTGGTGCTCGGCGCCATGCCGCTGCGGCCGAGTGTCATCGTCCGGGCCAAGGTCCTCGGCGTGCTCGCGTACGCGGCGGCCCTCGCCATCGGGATGCACGCCGGGGCTTCACTCGTCTTCGGGCTCCTGCTGACCGACGGCCGCCCGTTCACGTTCGTGCTGCGCTCGATTGCCGCCCACGGCGTCGTCTCGTGCGCGGCCAGCCTGTTCGTCGTGTTGACCATCGTGGCGGCGCAAGCCCTCGTGATGGCATTGGCGCCACGCCGCCTGTGCGCACGGATCTCGCAGGTGGTACAGGCCTGTACTGCCGCCAGCGTCATCGGGCTCCTGATCGCTCTTCCATCGTTGTCGTCCGCTCTCGTATTTCGGGATGCACGTTGGCAATGGCCATCGACGCGGCGCGCGGTCCTGGCATGTGCACCAGGCATGCGGCCTCAGCTCGCGGCCGGCAGCGTCACACCCGCGTCGTGGACCGATCTGACGCCGGTCGCGTGGTTCACAGGCCTGTACGAATGGGCGCTGGGTTCCGAGGATGCCAGGATTGCTGCGCTGGCCGTCGCGGCAGGCATCGCGTTGCTGGTGGTGATCGGGATCGTCGTCGTGGCGTATCCGTTGGCGGCTCGGCGTATGTTGCGCGACGAGGTCGAAGGGCTGGCGACCACGGGCTCCACCAACGTCATGCGCGGTGTCGTGGCCTGGGCCATCCGGCACCTGACGCGACACCCCACGCAGCGAGCCGTCATGCAGTTCTTCTTGGCCACGATCTTCAGGATGAGCACCCATCGTTTCGTGCTCGCCTTGGGCCTCGGTGCCACGGTCGCGCTGCTCCTGCCGGCCATCGTCGGTGGCCTCCGCGTTGGCGAGCTCCAGCGCGCCGTGCCGCCGGTGGCGCTGCTGTCCGTACCGCTGATCGTCATGATGGGCAACCTGGTGACAGTTCGAGTCGCCGCGTCGTTGCCCTCAGAGCTGCCAGGTCTCTGGATCTTCCGGCTCACCGAACTTCCCGCGGTCGCTTGCCGATCGGCGGTCCGCCGGCTCGTCTGGATCGGCGCGATCGTGTGTCCCCTCGCCATCGTTCTTCCCGTGTATTGGCACTACTGGGGCGTCGCGCTCGCCCTCACCCACGGCGTGATCTGTGCCGCGCTCGGTGCCGCTTTGACGGAACTGGCGTTGAGGGACATGGGAACGGCACCGTGTACGCAGCCGTGGCAACCGTCGCGGCTGAACCTCAAGACATGGTGGCCGGTGTACTTGGGCGCGTTCATCTCGATCACACAACTGACGCCGCGACTCTCTCTGGCGTTGGCGCACTCGCCGTCGGGCGCGTCGATCGTCGCCGCTGCGCTGCTCGGTGCGGCCTGGTTCATTCACCGGACGCACACCACGAGCGAGGGTGCCGGTGCAGGCGACGACGACCTGCTCGCACCCCAAGTACTGCATCTTCAATAGACGGGGTCAGCTCTGTTTCGTTTCGAGGGTGCCGCCTGCGGGATGGTCCATTCGGGAATGGTGCCCGACGCCACGCGGCAACCGAGAACATCGAGAGGAGGGATGTGCCCGGGGTGGCACAATCACCTCAGCCGAATTGAGCTGTAGCCGTTTCTGATACAGTGGTCTCGATGCCGAGGCGAGAAGCCGCTCCTGACGCCGAGTCGTTCCTTCCACTACATCGAGACACCTTCCACATCCTCGTATCGCTGGCCGACCGCGATCGGCACGGATACGCCGTGATGCAGGACGTTCTCGAGCGAACGAATGGCAAGTTGCGCCTCAGCCCGAGCAGCCTCTATGCGTCCATCCGCAGGCTCCTCGAACAGAGACTCATCGAGGAGCTGGCCGAGCGGCCCGATCCCGCCCACGACGACGAACGCCGGCGTTACTACCGTCTCACGCGCCTCGGCCGCGATGTGGCCAAGGCGGAAGCTCGCCGGCTGGAGCGCCTGCTGGGTGATGCGCGTGCCACCGGACTGCTGCCGCGACGGACATGATCCATGGCGCCCCGGTCTTCCCGCGCCGACCCGTTCTCTGTCCGCTTGTTTCGGGCGTTGGTCGGGTTGTACCCGAGCGCCTTCCGTAACGAGTACGAACGCGAACTGTCGCACGCCTTCATCGATCGCTATCGCGCCGCGAGTGGCCCTTGGGATCGCGTGCGCTTCTGGCTGGAGGCCGTTGGCGGCGTCTTCAAAGAGGCACCGAAGGAGCACGCACGCATGGCGCTTCACGATCTCCGCTGTGCGGTTCGCGTCCTCCGCCAGCACGCCGTGACCACTGCAGTCATCGTGACGACCCTGGCACTCGGTGTCGGTGCCAACACGGCCGTGTTCTCGCTCCTCGACGTGGTAGCGCTCAGGTCGCCGCTGCTCGTCCGCGACGCGGATCAGCTCTACGTCGTCAACAGCGGCCAATACGCTGCAGGCGGACCCGAGAGCGCCCGAATGTCGGGCCCGATGCTGAACGCGCTGCATCAGGCCGCCCCGGCCGGCGTGAAGGTCGCGGCGATGAGCCGCGGCATCGCGCGCGTGTACACGCGCGCTGCCGGCGAACGTGAGACCGTGCCCGCCAGGCTGCAGCTCGTCTCCCCCAACCTCTTTCCAGTACTCGGCGTGTCGCCGGCCCTTGGTCGACTGCTTCCCGATGCTGAGCGTGCGGCTCATGAGCCGGCGGTGGTCCTCAGCTACGGGTACTGGCAGCGGCGGTTCGGCGGGGCATCGGACGTTGTCGGACGCTCCCTTGCGATCAACGGAGCGGCCTTCACGATCGCCGGAGTGGGCCCGCGCGATTTCGCCGGCGTGTGGCTCGAGACGCCCGTCGATATCTGGATACCGCTCACCGCGCAGCCCACCGTCCAGTACTCACAGAGCTTCTCCGCCGACGGCGCAGACCTCGGTAGACCCTGGTTGCCACAGGCACGGATCTGGTGGCTTCACGTCGTCGCGCGCGTGCCGCCGGACCAAGTGGCGCCGGCGACCGCTATCTTCAAAGCGAGCCTCTCCGGCCTCGCAGGACGCGACACCAGGCTCGTGCTGCAGCCGTTCGCGGGCGGACTCTCGCGCCTTCGCCAGCAATTCTCGACGCCTCTCGTTGCGCTCATGGCAATGGCGATGCTCGTGCTGCTGACGGCATGCGCGAACGTGGCCAACCTGCTGCTGAGCCGGGCGGTCACTCGCCAGCGAGAGCTGGCCGTGCGCATGGCGCTGGGGGCGGGGCGTCCGCGGCTGATACACCAACTGCTCACGGAGAGCCTCCTGCTCGTCGTGATCGCCAGCGCAATGGGCCTCGTGTTCGCGCGGTGGGGCGCCGACGTCCTCCTGCGCGTCGTCATGGCCTCGATGGACGGAGTGCCGCCGTTCACGCCGTCCATCGACGTGCGGGTCCTCGCCTTCACGGCCGGCGTGGCGCTGGTATCCGTTGTGGCATTCGGCGTCTGGCCTGCGTGGCGCGCCACGCGCGTCGACTTGGCGTCCGCGTTCGCGGCCAATGCGCGAACCATCCTGGGAGGCGCGGCGCGGCCGGCACGCGCGCTCGTGGTGCTCCAAGTGGCGCTGTCGCTCCTTCTCGTCACCGGGGCAGGGTTGTTCGCCCGCAGCTTCCAGAAGCTGCTCGATGTCGATCTCGGCTTCGAGTCTGGGCGCGTGCTCGCAATTGGCGTCGACCCGCGGCTCGCGGGCGTGGCTCCCGAGAGCCTGCCCGAGACATATGCGCGCGTGCTCGACTCGCTGACGCACGCACCGGAAGTGGATTCGGCTGCGTTTGCGATGTGCGGGCTGCGCGGCGTCTGCGCTCGCGAGGATGGCTTTCAGGTCGAGGGATACCGGCCGCGTGAAGGTGAGGTCGTGATCTTCGGCGTGGACGCCGTCACGCCGACGTACTTCTCGACCGTGGGAACGCCGCTGCTCGCGGGCCGCGCGTTGAACGACGCGGACCGATCGCACACGGCCAAAGTGGCCGTCGTCAACCGCACGTTGGCCGAACGGTACTTCGGCGATTGGCGACGCGCAGTCGGGCGTCGGATCGGTTTGGCGGCTCCTGACATCGAAATCGTGGGAATCGTCGAAGACACTCGCGGCCTGACGGATCTGAAGGCCGCGGCCATCCCGAGCGTGTTCGTACCGCTCTCGCAACGCCCTGTCGTACCCCGTGAGCTGTTAGTTCGGGCGACGTCCGATTCGTCCATGGTCGCGTCGACCGTGCGGAGCGCCATGGAGAATGCCGCACCCGGCTTGCCCATCGAGCGAATGGAGCCGATCGAGATTCTGGTCCAGCGCGGTCTGAGTCAGGAACGCGTCGTGGTGTGGCTGACGGCGAGCTTCGGCGCGCTGGCGCTCGGTCTGGCAGCCTTGGGGCTGTTCGGCGTCTTGTCGCACGCCACCGCACGGCGCAGGCCGGAGATTGGCGTGAGGCTCGCGCTGGGCGCGGCCCCCAAGCTTGTGCGATGGAGCGTCGTGCGCGATGGCCTGCGGCTCGTGCTCTACGGCTTGGTGCTCGCCCTGCCGCTGGTCTTGATTGGCGGGCGGCTGATCTCGCGCCTGGTGTTTGGCATCAGCCCCTACGATCCGCTCACCGTGATCGTGGCTGTGCTCGTGCTCGTCTTCGTCGGCATCGCCGCCAGCGCGGGGCCGGCACGACGCGCCTCGCGCGTCGATCCCATGGTGGCGCTCAGGCAGGACTGATGGAGGCCGTCGCCCCCCTGCCCGCGCGCTCTGCGACGAGTCGGCCAGAGAACGACGCATTGCCGAGCGAACGACCAGCTCACCCGTCGACACAGCCAGACGCCGTGCAATCACCGTGCGGGAACCGACAATGAACGACGAGCGACGCCGAGAGCTTCCGGGAGTTCCCGACGCTCACCGGGAACTGCGATGTGCCGGATGACTGGTCCGTCGTGGGCATTCGGGGCGAGACGTCTGCCTTGCGGCAGACTGCGTCCGCGCCTCCGTCGCGCGTGCAGCAGCGAGTGTCGGTCCTACTGCTTATGAAGACAAGAGCACGCACGATCGCAATGCACGCCACCCTCATCGCCGGCGTGGCCGCGCTCCTCGCGTTCTCGATGGTCTATCCGTTCCTGCCCGGTAGATACGACGAGCTGGCCGTGCCGCTCTCGACCATGGCGCAGGTGTTCGGCGTGGTCGGGCTCGCGCTGGTTCCTGGAGGAGTGCTGTGGCTCATCGTGCCGAGGTACGGCTTCCCGCTGGCCCTGCTCGCCACGGCCATCGGCACCGGCGTCGCGCTCGTCCTGGCCCTCTTCGCGACCCTCAGCGTTGGCAACGCGTTCGGCGTGCTCACGCTCGCCATCTGGATCTCCGTCCTCGTGCGGCTCGCACCACGGCTGAAGGACCTGAGGCGCGCCGGCGATCGACGGTTCAGCCCGGCACCGTTCTATCTCGTGCTCTTGCCGACGCTCGCCTTCGGGTCTCAGTTGGCACTGGCCGTTCCGGCGACCCGGTGGAGCCGGGATCGTGCGATGGCGAACGCCGGCGAGCTCATCGCCGACATCGAGCAGTACCGCACGAGGCACGGCAGCTATCCCCCCGCGCTCCAGGCGCAGCACGCTGATTACGTCCCCGACGTCATCGGCGTCGAACAGTACTTCTACGCGCCACGAGGCGAGTCGTACAACCTCGCCTTCGAGCAGCCGAGGTTCCTGCTCGACCGCTTCGGCACGCGGGAGTGGGTCGTCTACAATCCGCGCGGCGAGCATCGCTTGTACAGCCACGCGGCGCGGCTCCTCTCATCACCAGACCTCGGAGGATCGGGTCAGGGTTGGTACGCGTCAGGCGAGACCGGTCACGTGTACTGGCGGTATTTCTGGTTCGACTGAAGGTCTCGCAGGCGCCGATAGCTGGCGCCCGCCATCGCGCGCCGCTCGCGGTCGAGCGTCATGGCATTCGCGCGTGGACTCGATCACCTGCGATCGCTCTTTGTCTTCTCGAACGGCCATGCTCAACGCTGAAACGAATGAGCTCCCGCTCTGCCAGTGCTTCGGAGGAGGCCTTCCCGCCAGGCTGTCAGGCGAACGCACGCTTCCGGTGAGAACTGCACGGCGACGAGACAGCGTTCGGACAGGACGTCATCGCCACCAGCCCGGGCCGAACGCGGCGTCAGAAGGGGGCTATTCGGCGTGTCCTCATGACGTCGCCCGCTTGCCGTTCAGGTCGACGTCTCGAGCTCGACTTCGGCCTGGAGGCTCGCGCGATCGCGGCGGACGGTGGCGACCGCCAGCCGCCGCCCGTCGCGCAGGTAGGTGACCGTCGCGTCGCGGGCCTCGAGCGATCCGTCCACCTGCACCACGTCCCACTGTTCGGCGTGCCCGACGTACCTGATCGTCACGTCGTAATGCTGGCTCCAGAAGAACGGCACGGCGTCGAAGCGCTCGCGCCGGCCGAGCATGTTCTTCGCGGCGACCTGCCCCTGGCGCTCCGCCACCACCCAATGCTCGACGCGAATCCGCTGGCCGGTGTGCGGGTCGGGCCAGCGGGCCACGTCTCCAGCCGCGAAGATGCCGCGCGCGCTGGTCTCCAAGAACTCGTCGACCGTGATGCCGCGGTCGACGGCGAGCCCCGCGCGCTCGGCGATCGCGACGGACGGCCGCACGCCGGCGCCGATGACGACGAAATCCGCGTCGAGCGTGCCGCCGCCGCTGAGCGTGACCGTCCGTCCCGCGATCGACGCGACCGTCTGGCCCAGATGGAACGCGACGCCCTGCGCCTCGTGCAGCGTCTGCACGAACGCCCCCACCTCCGCGCCCAGGACTCGCTCGAACGGATGCTGGTCTGGCGCGACGACGTCAACGGCGATCCCGCGCGCCCGGAGCGACGCCGCCACCTCCAGCCCGATGAAGCTGGCGCCGACGACCACGGCTCGCGTCGCGGCCCGTGCCCGCTCGACGATCGCGCGGCTGTCGGCGAACGTGCGGAGGTACGACACACGTCCCGTCTCCGCGCCCGGAATGTGCAGTTGCACGGGATCGGCACCGGTGGCGATCAGCAAGGCGCCGAACTGCCGATGCGAGCCATCCTCGAGCGTGAGGCTCCGACCGGCGGGATCGATCGACGCCACGCGTGAATCGAGGACGAGGTCGACGCGGCGCTCCGCGTAGCGGTCGGCGGGCCACAGCGGGATCCAGTCGTCCTGCGCCTCACCGGCGAGGTAGTCCTTCGAGAGGTTCGGACGATCGACTGGCGGATCGGCGTCCGCGCTGATCATCGTCACCGGCCCCTCGTACCCCTCGCGGCGCAGCATGTCGGCCGCCGCCAGGCCGGCCGCGCCGCCGCCGACGATGACGACCGAGGACGGATGATGTCGGCGATCGGTCGCGGCGGCCGGCGCGTTCGCCGTCACCTTCCCGCCGACGACAACGCTGTCGCCCTGCCGTCGAACGTCCCAACAGGCGATCGGGTCGAGCGCCGGGGCTCGGACGGCTTCGCCGGTCGCGAGGTCGAAGCACGCGTGGTGCAGCGGACAGCGGATCGTGTGGCCGACGACGAGCCCGTCGGCGAGCGCGCCGTGATAGTGCGTGCAGTGCGCCCCAACGGCGAAGAACCGATCGCCGGTTCGCACGAGCACGACCTCCTCGTCACCCACCTTGCCGGCCATCGTGCCGCCGTCTGGCAGCGACGAGATGGACACGCCGCGCGTGAAGTCGACGCTCATGGGTCGTCCCTTTCAGTTCTACGATCGATGATCCATGTTCCACCGGATGGCGCGTCGACACAACCGGGGACATCGGACATTGGGACATCGGGCTATCGGACATCGGAACATCGGATCGGACATCGGAGCATCGGCTCATCGGAACATCGGGACATCGGTTTCTTGACGACGCGCCTCCTTGTGGTATGGTAGTCCCACATATGTCACTCCTCTCGGGATCGCGCGAGCTGAAGAAGGGCAGCGCGGAGCTGCTGATCCTGGCCCTCGTCGCCGACGAGGCCCGGCACGGCTATGACATCGCGCACCTCATCGAGCGGCGCTCGCAGGGCGCCCTGACGTTCCACGCGGCCTCGCTCTACCCGCTGCTCTATCGCCTCGAACGGCGCGGGTGGATCAAGGGCCGCTGGGTCGAGAAGGCTCACGAGCGCCGTCGGCGGATGTATCGCATCACGCCCGCCGGGCGTCAGGTGCTGGCGGCCCAGCGGTTGGGTTGGGAGGCGTTCGTCGCGGCGGTCAACGCCATCACCGCCCCGACGCATGCCTGACTGGCGGGCGCTGGTCCGGCAGCGGCTGCGCGCGGCCGACCTCGACGCGGCCGACGAGCTCGGCATCGTCGAGGAATTGGCCCAGCACGTCGAAGACCGCTATGCCGATCTGCTCCGCGAGGGGCGCACCGATGCCGACGCGCTCGCCCTCGCCGTCGAGGAGCTGGGCGGCGACGAGTGGGTCGGTGAGCTGAAGGACGCGCTGAAACGCAAGTGAGGACAGACGCATGGACATGCCACGGGATCCGGCCTTTCTGACGCGCAGGCGACGACGGCGATGGCTCGTCGGCGGGGCGATGGCGATCGTGGCGCTCGGCGTGAGCGTCGCCGTCGCGCGGATGGAGCCGGCCGCGCCGTCGATTGCCAACAGCCAGGCCGTGCTGTGGTTCGGCACGGTCAAGCGCGGCCCCATGGTGCGCGAGGTGCGAGGAGCCGGCACGCTCGTGCCGGAGGAAATCCGCTGGATCCCCGCGACGACCGCCGGCCGCGTCGAGCGGATCCTGCTCCAGCCCGGCGCCCGCGTGGAGCCCGACACCGTCATCGTGGAGCTCTCCAATCCCGATCTCGAGCAGAGCGCGCGCAGCGCCGAGCTCGAATGGCAGAGCGCGATCGCACAGCTCGGCAACCAGCGCGTCTCACTGGCGTCGACGCGCGCGAGCCTGGAGGCCGCCATCGTCGACTACGAATCGGCGTACGAGGTCGCGCTCGCGGACTTCGACATGCACCGAAGCCTCGCCGGCAAGGGGCTCATCGCGGAGATCACGCTCAAGCAGAAACAGGCGGTCCTCAATCAGGCCAGCAACCGGCTCGGCCTCGCGAAGCGGCAGTTGACGTCCGCCGTCGACAACGCCGCGTTCCAGCTCGCCCCGCTCGAGGCCGGCGTCAATCAGCGCAAGGCGGCCTGGCAGCGTCTCGCCCAGCAGGTCGCCGATCTGCGCGTGAAAGCCACGATGACGGGGCAGCTCCAGTTGATCGCCGTGGAACGAGGCCAGCAGGTCGGCCCGGGCACGAATCTGGCCCGCGTGTCGGATCCGACGCGATTGAAAGCGGAACTGCGCATCTCCGACACGCAGACGCGCGATCTGGCGATCGGCCAGCGCGCCGACGTCGACACGCGCAGCGGCCACGTGCCCGGCGAGGTCGTGCGCATCGATCCGGCGTCGCGGGGCGGCACGGTCGGCGTCGACGTTCGCCTGCTCGGCCCGCTGCCCGCCGGCGCCCGGCCGGACCTCGGCATCGACGGCACGATCGAGCTCGAGCGGCTGGCGAACGTGCTCTTCGTCGAGAGCCCGCCCTTCGGGCAGGAACAGAGCACGATCAGCTTGTTCAAGGTCTTTCCCGGCGGTGAGGCCCGGCGCACGCCGGTCGCCGTGGGCCGCCGGTCGGTGCAGTTCATCGAGGTCGTCCAGGGGCTGCAGGAGGGCGACCGCGTCGTGCTGACGGACATGTCCCAGTACGACAGTGTGGATCGAGTTCGGCTGGACTAACGGGAGACGCTCATGAGCGCGGACTGCGTGATTCAGATGCAAGAAATCTCCAAGGTGTTCTACACCGACGAAGTCGAAACCCATGCGCTCGCGGACGTGTCGCTCACGATCGCCCGCGGCGAGTACCTGTCGATCTCCGGCCCCTCGGGGTGCGGGAAGTCGACGCTGCTCTCGATCATCGGCCTGCTCGACACGCCGACGTCGGGCCGCTACCTGCTCAACGGCCGGGCGGTCGACGGGCTGTCGATGGGGGAACGCGCGCAGGTGCGCAATCGCGAGATCGGTTTCATCTTCCAGAGCTTCAACCTGATCGGCGATCTCACGATCTACGAGAACATCGAACTGCCGCTCACCTATCGCGGCATGGGCGCGGCCGAGCGCAAGGAGCGGGTGCTCGCGGCGCTCGAGAAGGTCGGCATGGCCCATCGGGCGAAGCACGTGCCGAGCCAGTTGTCCGGCGGCCAACAGCAGCGCGTCGCGGTCGCGCGCGCCATCGCCGGCTCGCCGTCCATCCTGCTGGCGGACGAGCCGACGGGCAACCTCGACTCGAAGAACGGCGAGGCCGTCATGACGCTCTTGCGCGATCTCCATCACGAAGGCGCCACCATCTGCATCGTCACGCACGACCCGCGCTACGCGCACCACGCCGAGCGCGAGGTCTCCCTCTTCGACGGCCGTGTCGTCGGCGAGCAGGTGCTCGCGCCGGCATCGTGAGCGCGCCGGGGCACGGCTCGGCCGACGCGATTCGGTAGAGGACTACGTCCTGCTCGGGACCGCGGCTGAGGTCAACCGCCGAGCCGCAAGCGCGCGAACGTGAAATGAGGGTGGAGGTCACCGCGATTCAACGCGGCGACCTCCATCGTTCAGTTCTGCGGCCGCCCGGCCGCGTGGTCCTCACGGCCGAGAGAAACGGACGGCGCGGCTATCGAGACGCGAAGCCCGACAGCCTGAAGCGATACGCCTGCCGCGTGGCGTCGTACTCCGCGTGGAACATCGACGGCAGCCGGCCGGCCATGCCGGCGACGGCGGGCAGCGGCAGGTCGAACGACGCCTTCTTCATCAGAGTCGCCTTCGCGATCATCGGCTCGATGAAGATCGGGCGCTCGCGGTAGTAGCCGACGACCATGGTCCGCTCGAACGCATCGGGGCGCGCGACGTCGGCGGCGGGAATCGCGTGCATGCCCATCCGCGGGACACAGAGGCCGACGAGCGACTCGACGCCCATCATCTGCGCCATCGGCGGCGGCAGCGTGATGTCGGGCAGCGTGTACGCCGCAGGGAGCGCGGCGGGCTTGCGCTGGTCCCGGCAATCGATCGCGGCGATCTCGGCGGGCGCGATCGTGTAGAAGTGGAAGTCGAAGTGCGGCGTCAGGAACGGCGCCGGCGGATGCCCGCCCGGCTCCCAGTCGACCGTCAACTGGCGCATCGCCGTCTGTTCCTGAACGACGGCCGGCAGGTCGATCGCCGCAACCGGCACCGGCGGCCACGTCATCGGCGCCTCGGCGGGCGCGCGATCGATCACCGCGATCGGAATCGTGGCGCCGGCCTCGACGAGCCGGCCGCCCGTCGTCGTGGCCCACGTACAGATTCGGCCGGTGAACACGTCGGCACACGCGCCCGCCACTTCAGCGGCCCCCTGCCCTCCGACGAAGGCGGCGGAGGCGAACAGAGCGGACGCGAGAACGATCGACATGCGGCTGGCCATGCGGCTTTCCTCCATCTGCCCGGGAAGTGTAACGACTCGCGCCGCCGTTGTACCGACTTTTCGCGACCGCGATGGAACTCGAGGGAACGCGACGCCGGGAACCTCGCGCAGCTCGCCTCGACTGGCGGCGAGCTCGATCACCTAGCCGCCGGCGGCCAACGCCCCGCGATCGAGGCCTGCGATGCGACCCAGCTCACGATCGACGCGCCGGACGGCACGACGTGGACGAGCGGCCTCGATCTGATCGGAGCGTCGCGTGCCGTGTGGCAGGCGCCGGCCGACGTTCCGGTCGCACTCAGAATGCCGCGTCCGCTCGCTGACGCGGCGCTGCGACAGCCGGTCAACATCAGGGCGAGGTTCTTCGTGACGACGTTCACGGACACGCCCACGCGAGTGCCGGTCGACAACCAGCGCGTGTTCGTCGAGGCCGTTGGCGTGTGTTCGGGCTCGACGTACGACCAGCCGACGCCGTCTCTCAATGGCGAACCCGCAACGCGCATCGACTGCCTCAATGCGTTCAGGCAGCCGCGGTTCATGCTGGTCACGCCGGCGCAGGGCGCCACGTTCTCGCCCTCCGCCCGGTCCTACTCGCCGTTTCCGGCCGAGCTCAGGCTGCAGCCCGTGAAGGCCTGGTCGATCGTCGTGCGCCCGGTGGATGAGGTGACGATCAGGACGCTGACGCCGAAGGCGCACTTCGAGACCACGCTCGAGCTGCGCGGCGTGGATCTTCGTGACTTCATGCCCTAGCCGCTCGCGCTTCGCCTGCTACGGCCTGGTCGTCCCTCAGCGCACCACGCGAAACGCCACGTCGCGGATCTCGCGCAGGTCGCCTCGACCGGCGGTCATCTCGATCACGTAGTCGCCGGCGGCGAACGCGCCAAGAGCGAGGTCCACCCAGACGGCACGTGGGCCGTCAGCCCGTTCTACGCCGACGTCGATGTGCTCGCGCAGCGGCTGCCCGCGCCGATCGAGCAGGCGGGCCGACACCGCATCGGCGTCGCCGGCGAGCGTCCAGACGACTCGCAGGCGCTCCTGGCGCCGGAACTCGGCGATGATGACCCGCTCGAGCTCGGCCGCACGGCGTGCCGACGCGCGAAACATCGTCGCGGCACCGAGCAGGCTCCCTGGCCCGGCTTCACGATCGGCGCGCCGCGTGTCTGGCGACAACGCCGCGAGCGCCGTCGCCACGCGATCCACCTGCTCCGGCGTGCCGACGATTCGCTCCTCCTCGCTCTCCGGAACGGCCTTGCGCGTCGCGAAGTACCCTCGCCGCGCCTTCACGCTCAGGCCCGCCGCGCGGACCTTCACCTCGATCCGCCGGAACTTTCCGTCCATCTTCTGGTTGAGCGGCGAGTAGCCGAGCAGGTAGTACGCAGACACGTCGGCGCCGATTCGCTCCAGCCCGCCTGCCAGATCGTTCGACTGCACGACCGCGATGCCGTCCGTGGACTCGGCGAGCGTGCGCAGCGACGTCACACGGTTTCGCAGCCGCGAGGTGTCGCGCGTCATCAGCGCCGCGCCAGCCCCGGGCGCCGGCGCCTCGCGCACCGTCGTGTCGAACGCCGCCAGGCCCGTTGTCGCGACCGGATATGCGGTGACGTTCGCTCGATTCGCGGCCGCGGCGATCTCGCGCAGCCGTCGGGCGTCGTCGATCTCGGCGAGGTGGAGCAACTCGTCGGCACACGTCTGATAGAGCGAGAGCGCCGGATTGGCCATCATCCGGCGGAGACTGCGCCACCCGAACCGGTCGCCGGTCCGCTGGCTGGCGAACCGCGTGTCGCGCGCGAGCTCGTCCGCGAGGTGGCGATCGGGCTGGAAGAGCGCCCAGCCGTCGGTCAGGATGACGAGCGTGGTGCGCGCTTCACGCAGCCGCCCGAGGTACGGGACGAGCTGCGCGAGCGCGGTCAGCACCTGCTCCTCGCGGCGGCGCTCGATCAGGACGTCGTCGAGGTAGCGCTCCACGCCGCCGTCGTCGACGAGCCAGGGCTCGATGCTCGTCGCCGCGAACCGATCGTGGAAGCACTGCCGAATCGAGTCTTCGACTGGATCGCGCCGCTCCGTGAGGGCGCGCTCCCGCTGTCCCCACGAGGATCGCTGGCGCAGGTACTGCTCGAGTCGAGCGCGATCGCGCACGAACGTGATGTCCTGCGGGAGCATCCGCGGCGTCGTGAGCCCGACGAGGTCGCCGGCCCCGACCGTGCGGTGCAGGAAGTCCACGAGCGGCCGCGCGATCGCGTTGGATCCGCCGAGGCTCGTGTGCAGCTCGTCGAGGAACAGCACGATGAGCCGGTTGCGCGGGTCGGCCGCGGCCGCGTACATCTCGCGCAGCCCGTCCGGATCCTGCTGCGGCGCGCCGGCGGGCTCGATGCGGACGAACTCGAAGCTCTGGATGACCTGGCGCCTGCCGTCCTCGAACAGCTCGAAGTCGTCAGGGCCGAGACCTTCGACGATGCGGCCGTCGCGCTGGGGAAAGACGTCGACAAGGACGGCGGTCGTCCTGCCGCGCATCACGTCCGGTGCCGCCTGGCCCGAAGACTGAGGGGCGGAACGCGCGGGCGGATCGGGAAGCGCCTGACCGTGCAGCAGAGCGGCAAGAGCCGAACCTGCGACGACGTACGCGGATCCGCGCAGGCGTGGATGCCACGTCATGACTCACTCCATGACTCGAGTGTAGCCGGTCCCGAGTCCCGGGTCCCGAGTCCCGGGTCCCGGGTCCCGGGTCTCTGGTCCCGAGTCCTGGGTCCGGGTCCTTGCGACGTGTCGAAAAGGCTGCGCCGAGGCCCGCCGTGCGTCGGCCCGCCGCGTCGCTCGCGAATGAGGACCCAGCACGAGCGGGCCGCGGCCAGGCTCGCCGAGGCCGCCCGCGCCGACGTGCGCGGAATACGTTAGGATCCGCCATCCCCTACGGGATCGATCTCGCACGCGTGCCTGAAGGAGTGGTCGTGGACGACTCGACGAAGGACACCGGAACCGGCGTGTCGCGCCGCGAGTGGCTGAAGACGGCGGGGCTCGCCGGCGCGGCAGCGGTGGTCCCCGGCGCGCTTCAGCAGAGCGTGCCGGCGGGCGGCGTCGTCCGCGAGCCGCTCGAGACGCTCACGCAGCCGGAAGCCGACGCGCTGGAAGCCGTCGCCGCGCGCCTCATTCCCAGCGACGAGCACGGCCCCGGCGCACGCGAAGCGCGCGCCGCCCACTACATCGATCGCGCGCTCGGCGGCGCCCTCGCATCATCGCGCGAGGCGTACCGCGATGGCCTCGCCGCCGTCGATCGGTACGCGCGGAGCACGAAGGGCGAGCGCTTCGCCGACCTGTCGCCGGCGGATCAGGATGCCGTGCTCACCGACATGGAACGCAACGTGGCCACGGGATTCGTTCCCAGCGCCTCGGCGTTCTTCGCGCTGCTCCGCACGCACACCATTCACGGCACGTTCTGCGATCCGTACTACGGCGGCAACCGCAACTTCGTCGGCTGGGATCTCATCGGCTATCCGGGTCTCCGCTTGGCCGTCGCCGAGGCCGACCAGCGGCTCGACGCGAAACCGGCGCCGAGCCATACGTCGGCGTACGACGATGCGATGTTCGCTCCGAAGCCGCCACGCGCGGGCCTGTGGCTCCGGCTGATCCGCCATGCCGACTAGCCAACCGAGCCCCGCGGACGTCGTCATCATCGGGCTCGGCGCGGCGGGCGGCGTTGCCGCTCTGCCGCTCGCCCGCGCGGGATTGACCGTCGTCGGGCTGGAAGCCGGCCGCCGGCATTCGCCCGCCGACTTCGCTCCGGACGAGCTGCGCAACAACGTCCGCGGCTGGCCGCACGCCGTGCAGAAGGCCAACCGCGAGATCCCGACCCATCGGCCCAACGCGTCGTCGCCCACGCTGCCGCGCCTGGCGGTACACCCGATGATGAACGCGGTGGGCGGCACGTCGCTCCACTACTGGGCCCAGAGCTGGCGGCTCAATCCCTGGGACTTCAAGGTCGTCAGCGAGACCACGCGGCGATACGGCGCGTCGAGGGTGCCGCGCGGCTCGACGATCGAGGACTGGCCGCTCGATTACGCCGAGCTCGAGCCGTACTACGACGCGGTCGAGTACGAGATCGGCGTCTCGGGCAAGGCGGGCAACGTCAACGGCACGATCGATCCTCGCGGCAACGTCTTCGAGGGGCCCCGCCGGCGCGAGTACCCGATGCCGCCGCTGCGCCGCACCGGCTTCACCGAGATGATGGCCGATGCCGCGCGCTCGCTCGGATGGCGCCCCTTCCCCGGGCCGGCCGCGATCAACTCGCAGCCGAATCAGGACCGCAGCGCCTGCATGTATCACGGCTACTGCGATCGCGGCGGCTGCCACGTGAGCGCGAAGAACTCCACCGCCGTCACGACGATCCCGCGCGCGGAGGCCACGGGACGACTGACCGTCGTCACCGAGGCGACGGTCACGAGGATCGAGGTGGATGCGAGAGGCCGCGCGTCGGGCGTGCGCTATCTCAAAGACGGACGGGAGCTCTTCCAGCCGGCGCGCGTCGTCCTGCTCGCCAGCTACGTGTACGAGAACGTGCGGCTGCTGCTGCTCTCGACGTCGCCGGCGTTCCCGCGGGGGCTGTCGAACAACCGCGGCCAGGTCGGCCGTCACTACTTCGCGCACAACCTCGGCGGCGGCGCGACGGCGCTGTTCCCGCGCGATCTGAACACCTGGTACGGGTTGCCGGCCCAGGGCACGGCCGTCGACGACTGGGCCGACGACAACTTCGATCACAGCGGGCTCGACTTCATCGGCGGCGGAAACCTCTTCCTCTACTCGGATCGCCGGCCGATCGCCGCGGCGAACATGAACACCTTCGGGAAGGCGCCGCAGTGGGGCTCCAGGTGGAAGGCGTTCGTCAGCGAGAACGCCGACCGGTGGAAGAACGCGTATCTGCAGAAGACGACGCTGCCGTACGAGGACAACTACCTCGATCTCGATCCCGTCGTGAAGGACCCGCTCGGATTCCCCGTGTGCCGCATCACGTTCGATTTCAAGGAGAACGAACGCCGGGTCGCGGCCTTCGTCCAGGAGAAAGCCGTCCAGTGGCTGCAGGCCGCCGGCGCGATCGCGATCGAGCGGGGCTCGGTCAATCCCACCGGGCCGACCACGCACGCGTACGGCGGCACGCGAATGGGGTTCGACGCGGAGACGAACGTGGTCGATCGCTGGGGCTTCTCGCACGAGGTGCCGAACCTCGGCATCCTGGGCGCCTCGGTCATGGGCACGAGCGGTTCGCGCAACCCGACGCTCACGGTGCAGGCGCTCGCGTGGCGCACCGCGGATCATCTCGTGAAGAGCTGGAGCCAGCGCGCGGACGCCTGAGCGGCGTGTCACTCCACACCGCCGACGTGGGATCGACCCAGACATCGAGATCCGCGGTCGCGCGCGGACGGCCGTGGTGCGCGAGCGCGTAGGCCCCGACGATCAGGAAGCGAACCTCAGCGACCGCGAACGACCGCAACAGATCGACGAAGTCCCGGTTCATCCGGATGCCGCCCGAGCAGCTCCCATTGTTCCACTGACAATCGCCACGCCAGCAATACGCGTTCGTCCGCGGGCATCTGGCGCCAGTACTCGGCGTCGTGCCGATCGGCGTCGAGGTTGGACGAGAATCGCCGCGCCCTCACGTTCGGCCGAGGTCGATCCGTCACCGGCCGAGTATAGCGAAACGCCGCTGTGCGATCCGAGCTGGGACGCCTTCGAGCCGATCGGCGGCGATCACGCCGGCGAGGTCGGCTTTCGATCGCCGTCGAAGGTGCTACCGTCGATGGCGACCGCGTCCCGCACGCCGCGGCTCTTCGACGGCGACGATCCGGACCCGTTGTGCCGACAACCACAACGACGCGAGCGCTCTCATTCGCTCCCTTCACTCCTCGCTTGCCTCCCGCTCGCGGCGGTATCTACAATGCGCCACTCGAACGCGGGGCGAACCCGGCATGGCCGCGTTCGCCCGCCCGGCGCCGAAGGCGCCGCCAATGCGGAGGTCGGCTGACGGATGGCGTCCCGGCACACGTTTGCGTTCGGACCCTTCACCCTCGACGCCGACGCGCGGCGCCTCACGCGCAACGGTGCGATCGTCCGCCTCACGCCGCGCCAGTTCGATCTGCTTCACCTCTTCGTCCGCCGGCCCGGCGAAGTGCTCCCGGTCGACCGCCTGATCAGTGACGCCTGGAGCGACGTGGCGACGACGACGAACAACTTGGTGCAGGTAGTCCGAAAGGTCCGCGAACGGCTGGATCCCGACGACGAGCAGCGCTACATCCAGACGCTGCCGCGCGACGGCTACCGGTTCGCAGAGCCAGTCACGCTCGTCCAGCCGCGCGCGACCGACGCGGAGCTCGACGCGCTGCTCGCGCCGCACCGCGCGTTCATGGACGGCCGCGCCGCCCTCGACACGCTGGAGCGAGCGAGCCTCGCGCCCGCGCGGACGGCGTTCGAAGAAGCGATCGCGCGTCACGGGCGCGTGCCCGCCTTCCACGTGGCGCTCGCCAACGCCTGCGCGCTGCAGTTCGAGACCACGCGTGCAGACGCGCGGCCCGACGTCGATGCGCTCGGCGTCGCGGCGACGCACGCGCGCGAAGCCTGCCGCCTCGATCCTCAGTACGGTGAAGGCTGGGCCACGCTCGGGTTCGTCCTCGAGCGGACGGGCAGGCGCGACGAGGCGCTCGCCGCCCTTCGGCGCAGCATCATGCTGCAGCCGAACGAATGGCGGCACCAGTTCCGGCTGGCGTTCGCGGGCTGGGGCTACGAGAGGCTCGCCGCGGCCGAGCGCACCGTGGCCCTCTCACGCGGCTGCCCGCAGGCGCACTGGCTGGCGGCGACCGTCTTCGTCGCGCGCGACGCCTGCGGCGAGGCCGAACGTGAGCTCGACGCCGGCATCGCGGAGCTGCAGGAGGCGTCGGGTGCCGGCGCACGTCTGCCGTTCGTGGCGCTGTACTGGCTGAAGGGACTGCTCGCGCTCGCGCGCGGCGACACCGACGAGGCGCTCGGGTGGTTCGATCGCGAGCTGGCGCTCGAGAGCGCCGGACACGTCTACGCCCGCGAGTGCTGCGCGAACACCTGGTATGCGATCGGCGCCGTGAGGCTGCAACGCGGCGATCGGGCTGGTGCGATCGCCGCGTTCGACGAGGCGACCGCGCGCGTGCCCGCGCACGCCAGGGCCGAGGCCGGGCGGGCGCTCGCCGCGGCGGGGGCCGCCGCGAAGGCGGCGCCGATCTTGGAGGTCGCCGCGAAGGTGGGGGCTGGCTCGAATGCCGCCGTGCACGTCGCGTCTGACTCGAAAGCCGCCGCGAAGGCGGCGCCGAATGCCGTGGCGAGCGCAGCATTGGGCTCGAACGACATCGCGCTTGCCGCCGCGGGTCCAATGGACCGCGCCATCGCGCGGGCGACCGTGCTCGTCGCGTCGAACGATCTCGTGCGCGCCGCGGCTCTCGTGGACGAGGCGCTGGCGGCCGCGCCGCTCGGAAACGCTGGGTGGACCATCCCGATCGAGCCGCTGCTCGCCGTCGGTGATCGACGCGACGCGTGGACGTCAGTGCTCGCGAGGCTGCGCCATCGCGCGAGCTGAGGACGATCGGCGATGACGACGAGGCGGAACGTGCTCGAGGCGTTGGTGCGTGCGCCGCGAACCGCGTCGAGTCTCGCCCGCGAGCTCGGAATCCGCCGGGCCGACATCCAGCACGAGCTCGAGCACGCCCTTCGCTCGGCCGAAGCCGCCGGTTACCACGTCCGCGTCGAGCCTGCGCGATGCCGGACGTGCGGGTTCGAGTTCGATCGTGATCGGCTGACCAAACCGGGTAAGTGTCCGAAGTGCCGGCAGAGCCGCATCGTCGAGCCGCTGATCGTTCTGTCGAGCTAGTCGGTCAGAGCTCGGCCAACGGCTCAGCGAGCGAATGCTACGAGTGGCTGGAGCGGCCGGTCACGAATCGCGCGCAAGAGACGCCGCGAAGGACCTCGGCGTCGTGCTGCGTGCTTCACTGCCCGTGCTGCCGATATGTGGACGGTAGGGCGAATGTCTCGCTGCTCAGGCGGGCAATCCGCTGAATGGATTCAACGGTGGACACGAACACGAGCCCAGGGACCACCGAGAGCCGCATTCGTGACTCGAGAGCCAAGGGGCAGGCAGTGTGGTAACGCGCCACATCGAGCCCACTTGCGAATCTACGTGTCACGTCCATCATTGCCACCATGGCGTGGGGCACTCCGATCTTGTCGGTGCGCCAGTTTTCGACCTCGACCGAGACGCTCGCGATGCCGAGGTGTCAGCGCTGGACGGCACGACCATGGCCGAAGCAGTGGTCCTCCTCCTTGTCCTGTCAGGGCTCGCCAGCGCGGCGCCGATGGTGCGGGCGGTGAGGTTGGCATCCCGAAGTCTGGCTCGTGGGTGATCCCGTGTTCTTGGTCGAGGATCCTGGGCGTCATGCGTGTTGTGCCGGAGCTTCCGCGAGATCGGTGGACGAGCACCCGGAGATTCGACCTCATCGAGCACTGAGGGTTGCGCGGTGTCGGCGTGTGCTGGATAGACGTCCATCTGTTGGCCGGCGCGCTGACAAACGAACTCCGGCTCTGGACGGCAGGCCGGCGGTTCCAACAGATGGCGGGCGGCTCAGGTATCGTAGCTTGGGGTAGCCATTTTGGCGTCAGGGGCAAGGCCACGTGCGCGCCTTGCCCCTGTCTGTCACGAACGATCGCGCCACCGGACGGTCACCTCACGACACCTTCCGCAGCGCGGGCTCGGGCTCGGCTGGCTGGCCGCCTCCGTCCACGACGGGTGCACCGCTCGGTGCCTCCGGTCCGCTGACGACCGGCGGCTCGGACGGCTTGCTCCTCGCCGCCTTCGCGGGCGCCTCCACGCGGCGCGCTTCGTGCCACGCGCCCAGGAGCACCGCATCGGCTGCGAGCGTGGTCGGCACGACGACGCCGAGCACGCGAAGCGCCTCGGTGGCGATCGCGAACGCCGCCTTCGTGCCCTCGCGCGCCCTGGCGAAGCCGTCCTGGCCCACGCGCCGGTCGCGGTCCGCCCGATCGTAGCGAGCGATCAGCTCCCGCAGCTCCGCGATCATCGTCGCCGGCATGCCGAACGGCACGAACCGCTCGACGGCCGTCGCGCCCTCGTCGACGAACGCGCGCGCCGCGGTGAGCAGCGCGACGCCCGACTTCCGGGACGGCAGCTTGAACTTGCTGTCCGCGCCCGGGACGCTCCTGCCGACGATCCGTGCGACGCGCGCGACGATCTTGACACGCGCCTCGATCGCCTTGCGCAGCGACGCCCTCGCCTGCCTGCCCTCTTCCCGCGTCAGCAGCTTGGCTTTGGCGTGGGCATCGATCCGCGCCACCGCGTCGTGAACGGCGGCGAATGCCTGGCCCGCCGGCGACGACTCTGGAAACTGCTCACGGTTGCTGCTGCCGAACTCACCGACCCTGATCATCATCTCGTAACGTTTGCGCTCTGTGCGATTCATGACGCACCTCCTGACGCGCATCGTCGCGCCGGAGGGCCGCGCGTGTAGTGAACGGCTCAGTGAAAATTGATGAAAGCGTCGTGCGCGCGCGTCGTGAGGCCGCCAGCCAACCGCTCGAACCGGCCGACGGGGACTGTGATGAGCCCGCGCGGTCGGATGAGGGCCCGGCTCAGCCCGGTGAGGACGCCGCGCGGCGCCGTGATCGTGGTGCCCGCGGCCGTGACGCCGCGACTCGTGGCCGTGATGGCGGTCCTCTGCGCCGTCATGGCGATGCTCGCCATGCTAATGGCGCGACTCGCGATTGTGATGGCAGTGCTCGGCGCCGTGAGGACGCCGCTCGCGACCGCGATGGCGCTACGCGCGGCCGTGATGGCGCTGCTCGCCGCCGTGACGACGCCGCTCGCCATGCCGAAGGTGCCGCTCGCGACGGTGAGGTCGCGGCTGGCGGCCGTGATGCCGCTCCGCACGTCCGGAAGGACGCCGCTCGCCGCCGTGATGGCGCCGGGCGGCCGGGCGGCGGCGGTCACGACGGGCCGCTGCGTGGAGTGCAGCTTCTGCGATCGGGCGGCGCCGGCCGCTGGCAGCATCTGCGATCCGCGATCGGCGCCGGCCCTCGATCCAGCACGTTTGCGGAGCGTTCTCGACGATTCCAGATCAGGTGATATGCGGCACGCCGTTCGCAGTCGACGACGGTAGAATGAGCCCATGGCGGGAGAGGATCACGTGAGAGCAACGAACCCGGCCGGAAGGCTCACCTACGACGACTTCGTGCACTTCCCGGAAGACGACGGGCTGCGGCACGAGCTGATCGACGGAGAGCACTACGTGACGGCTGCGCCCAACGTGCGCCACCAGGACATCCTGGGGTCTGTTCATTTCCTGATCCGAACGTGGCTCGAGGACCACCCTGCCGGCCGCGTCTTCTTCGCGCCCTTCGACGTCGTCATCTCGCGGTTCGACGTCGTCGAACCAGACCTGGTGTACATGTCGCACGAGCGCGCGGCAGCCATCCTCACGAAGGCGAACGCGCAGGGCGTGCCGGAGCTCGTGGTGGAGATCGCGTCCGAGAGCACGCGCCGGCGCGACGCGACGATCAAACGCCGGCTGTACGAGCGGAGCGGCGTCAGCGAGTACTGGACGATCGACCCCGACACGCAGACGATTCGCGTTCAGCGCCGCGTGCGCGACCGCTTCGTCGAGGCGGCCGTCCTCGCGCTGGACGCAGGCGACGTGCTCACCACGCCGCTGCTACCGGGGCTCCAGATGCCGCTCGGGCGGATCTTCAGGGACTGAACGCCGCCTCCAGCCCGCGCACCTAGCCGATGTACAGGGGCCTGTCCGCTATCGGGGTTCTAGCTCTTGTTCTGACTGTCCACCAGTCACTGGTTGCTGAGCCTCAAACCTTCCGATCTCGGACGCAGCTCGTTCAAATTGACGTGTCGGTTCTCGACAAGGACCGTCATGCCGTGCGTGGCTTGACGGCAAAGGATTTCTCCGTGCTCGAGGAGGATCATCCCCGTCCAATCGCGACATTCGTTGAAGTCGATCTTCCTCTTCCAGAGCCTGCTAACACTGGTTCCAGTGCCGTTGCGCAATCGGACATCTCGACCGCTAGAGTTGGCCGGGTCATCGTCATCGTCATTGATGACAATGGCCTTGGCGGGCTCAGGGCGCAGCAGTGGGCCATTCTTAAAGCGCGCTCAGTTGCGCTCAACGTTATCGCCAACATGGGACCGGCCGATCTTGGGGCGGTCATCTTTACGGCAGACAATCGTACCGGTCAGCCCCTGACGCGCGATCACGCCCTTCTGACTGCTGCAATCACAAACGCCCAACCCCTCCAACTCGGTTTCACCGTTCGGCCTCCAGACGTTCCTTCGTGTGCGTGTGGGATTTGCTCGATGGAGACGTTGGCTCGGGTATCTAAGGACCTTCGGTCGATTGAGGGTCTTCGCAAGACGATCTTCTTCATCAGCCAAGGCGTCCCTGGTGCTCGCGGAGGCGCGTGCGAGGAGTTGCACTCGTTCACCGAAGCCATGCGTCAGGCGCAGCTTGCGAATGTGACGATTCACCCGTTCGATCCTTCCGGCTTGAAGGTTGGCGCGGCCGGCGGACGTGGAAGGGGCCGGGGGGGGGAATCAGTCCGGCTCTGGAATCCTTACGCGCGATCGCCTACGCCACCGGCAGTCGGGCGGTAGTCAACAACAACGACCCAGAACTGATCGTTGCTGACGCGATGGAAGAGAGTCGCTCCTACTATCTGCTTGGGTTTGAACCTCTCGTCGCAACCAGTCCTGACGGAAAGATGCGCCGCATCAGGGTCAGCGTCAATCGACGTGGCGTAGATGTCAGGGCTCGAAGTGGGTTCTATCCGGAGATTTCAGCGAAGCCTTCAGAAAGCCGAGTCAATCCTGACTAGGACCGCGGCTGCGGTGCTTTGAGGAAAATCGATACTCTTCACCATGCTGCCGGAAATCCCGCTGCCGCTGCGGAGGCGACGCAAATCGCCGAATGGAATGGATCCTGCAATCCACTACTCTGCGCTTTACGAGGACGGAGTGGCTGTCATGCAACCGGTCGGTTGCATGACAGGCGACGTCTCCATTCGGCTCAGCTGCTCCGTGGAGCCTGTCGTCGCTCGGATGTAAGATTCACCGCATGAGCTCGACTGTGCGTCGGGTAGGTCGAGCCAACATCTCCGCCGTCCTGGTAGCTACTTTCCGGTGAAGAAATGACCTCTGGCGATGCGCGTTCGCGGCCTCGGTGGGTCCGGGAATGTGGCAGGGCGCTTCAATTCTGTTTGTTCACGGGTTCCGACTACGCGGCGGCTCGCCGGT